>DATCIH010000032.1:0-58989 GCA_036507955.1 Clostridiaceae bacterium
GGTCCACTACCTAGAAGAGGGAACTTAGGTATAATTTTTATTGCTCTTTCCCAAATAAAGTAGCGTCCATTATCAATACTTTCAGGGCTCTTATTTTGCACAAGAGTTTTTGCGTCAGAATTTATACTTACTATCCTTGATGAGAGCATATTGTTTTGTCTAAAATTAAATACGATAAAAATAATAGTAAAGAGAGCTATAAGAAGAATAAAATTTCTTCTCTTGTACTTTTTCATAAAAATAAATATTGATAGAATAAATATATAAACTATAAAAGCAACCCACGCGCTTCTAGCATTTATACATAACATTGAGGTAAATAATATTCCACTTGATAGGATATATATATATTTCTTCGTGGAGATAAAGGTATAAATTAATATAGGTAAAAGTAAAGTTATGTAGCTTCCCACAAAATCTCTATTACCTATTGTTGAGTAAGCTTCATTCCCCAATAAATATTTGTAAATTTGATGAAAGGGATCTATACCATAATATTGCATTATGGCATAAATCCCAATAATAGTAGCTGAAATTATGATAAATTTAAAATTCAGTGTTGTGTAAGAAGTTAAGAACTTGGAAGCTAGAAAATACAATAAGATATAACAACTAATTGTTACAAGACCTTCATATCTACCAGCTGTTCCAAAAATAGATATATTAACATCTACAGATAAAAAAGTAGATATTAATGTCAATAACCAGTATAAGCATAATATATAATCAAAGATAAACATTTTGTACTTTACATGTTTAAGTCTTGTGACTAGCAATATACCAATTATTATGGATAACATGTATAAGTAATTTACCTTCATTTCCGAATAGGTATAAATATCTGCCCCATGAAATTGAATCAATGGGATTATACCTATAGCAGAAATAACTACATAGCTGACAATTAAGTTAACTTCATTATTTTTAATTAGATAAATTAAAAGTGCAATAAAAATAAGTATAAAAATAATGCTTACATTTGAGTAAGTGAATAAGCTAAACCCCGATTTAAGTATAAGCAGGGGCAAGATTATGATATCAATAAAACATAGTAAATTTTGGAATGATCTTTTCATATTTCATCCTATAGAATCTTTATATTATAGTTTTATTCAATAGATCCTGTAGCTAAGTTTGAGGTATTAATAACTCCACTAGAATCTATACTAAAATTTCCTGTGGCTACCGTTACAAGTTGTGCTACTTTAATATCTTTTAGCTTTGAAAAGCTGCTGTTAGCATTCGTAGTATCATTGGCAATAATTTTGGAAGTTAATCCATAATTTATTTTAGTAGCAGCATCATCAACTGAATCTGCGTCAGTTATGGGACCACCATCATCTGCTGCAACTCCAACTGCATCTGCATTATGAGCTTTGATAGCATCTAATAAGGTTCTGGCACTTGTTTGTAGGTTAGACTTTTTAGCTTTGGATGTATAGCCGGCAATTTTAGGAACCAAAATCATACCTAATATTGCGAGTATTGCAATAACAGCAATAAGCTCTATTAGAGTAAACCCCTTCCTTTTAAATCTTGTTCCTCTCTCAATAGTCGAACGTTTCATAAATAACATTTATTTTCCTCCTTTATTTTTAATATTAAATTAATGCCCAATATTAAAAATAAATAATCATAAAAGAAGATTTATTTACAAATTATTATATTGTAAATTCAAATATAACTGTTATCTTACGGGAATTAACTGAAGAGAACTGAATTATTAGAATATTGATTTAAAATATAAGCCAACGCTAACCCTAGTTAAGCAGGATTGAAATTTACAATTTAATGGAAAAAGGTCACATCAGTAAGAGTAACTACGGATACTTTGTATTACTCATAAATGATGTAAAGTATTCTATGGATGCCATTGAAATCTACCACAACAAAGATCTTGTTAAAAGATCTTCAGGAACTTTAAGGAACATTTGAACTTCATTCGCCTTGCTGTCTCCTCCAAGCAGATTCTAGCTAAAAATTTGTTTCCTTCATATGCATAAAAGTTACATCTGTATCCGTTAGAATAGCTGTTTCGATACCCAACGGTTTTATTGCACAAGTCATATTTTTCCTGACACTCAAAAAAGTTTTGAATCAACCCTATAAATTTTCGAAGACTAGTCTTTCGATTACCTGATCCATGGACAAATTCAGTCCTCATCTCATCTTTTTTTACTTTAGTGTTATCTGTACTTTTTAAAACATTTTAGCTTCATTTTTACTTACGGATTTTCTCCAGACAAAGGTATATTCATTAGCATTTGCTTCTATCTTAGTGCCATCTACAAATATATTTTCAAAGTCAATTTCTCCTGTTTGACTAAAATATAATACAAACTGATAAAATAAATCATCAATCGAATCTTCTAGATACTCTTTTCAGAACCTAGCAATAGTTGAATAATCTGGAGCATTATTTCCTTCTAATATCTACATGAAATTTACATAACCCCTGTATCACTTTATAAGCAAAAAAAGGAGTGTTACACAATTAATTGTGTAACACTCCTTTTTAATTTATTATCTTTCCCAAATAGCATCTTTCCCATTATCATCTGGGTTTGTTCCAATTATTACTTCTTGTGTTGCTGTTCCAGTATGTCCATCATGATCAACATAACTAAATATAACTTCTGCATTATTGGTAAGAGTTATTATTGGATAATCATTTGAAGTTAGTATTTCACTTGTATTTTTAGAATTAGTATAGGAACTATTTTTGTTAGGGTCAGGTTTATTATCTGTATATCCGAATACACTAATATTTGTTATATAAAGTGGATACTTGTCTAGACCATTATTAGCTCCTAATAATTTAACTGTTCCTGTACCATCTACATTATCTTTAGCCGTAGTTACTAGTTGAGGTATATCAGCTTTATCTATATTAGTAACATTTATGGTTTTTGTAACTGAATTACCTACATTATCTTTAACCGTAAAGCTATAAGTAGCATTCGAGCCGATAGTAAAGCTTCCTGTAGAACCACTATTAGGATTATTACTACCTGGTAATGATATTTCTTTTACGCCTGATTCACTAACACCTGATTGATTTAAATCATTACTAGTTATTGAGATTTGTATATCCTTTTGTGTCCATCCTGTATACCCTGCAAAATTAGAATTACTTGGACTAATAGTTGCATTATTATCGCTGGTCAGAGTATAAGGTACTACTGTAGAATTTCCTAAGGTATCATATAAAGTTACTGTTGCTGTTGCTGTAATCGTAGGTGCTGTTAAATCTATATTTTTAAAGGTAATATTTCTAGTTAAGGTATTCCCTGCTAAATCGCTTAAGGTATAGGCAATTGTACCATTATTTGTTGTGATATCATAATTTGCTGTTACAATTTTATGCTTTGTTCCATCGCCAGTATAAGTGGGATTATTTGCAGGATCTAAAGGATTATAAGTATAGGTAGTCCTTCCTGTAGAAATAATATTACTGATACCACCACCACTTGCATTATCCTCTGCTGTAATTGTCAAAGTAATCTTATATGCCCATGGCACTCTTTCTGAACCTATTAAATCATTGAAGTTTACAGTACCATTATTAGAGTTACTAAACATATTTGATAAATCTATTGGACTACCAATTATATTCCCTGTTTTATCATAAAACGTTGCTTTGATAATAGCATTTGGTGCAATATTATCTATATTGTCAACATTTGCTCTTGCAATTTGACTAACAATATCTTCATTATCTACACTTTTTGCTGTGATAGTACAATTTTGAGTTACATTAAATGGTTCAGTATATGGAGTATAGGTTAATCCACCATCTATTGATTTATATTTTGTGATACTTGGATTATGAACATCGTCATAATCAATAGTTATAGTAACAGGGCCCTTCGTTGGTGCTATGATGTAGGATATAACCGGTGTTGTTGGTGCAGTTACGTCGTAAAATATAGAAGTTGTAACCGTTGGAGTTGTATAACCTAAACTAACATTTGGTACTGCTACATTTTTTATATTAGCCGCACTATAGACATATTTGCCATTGGAAGCACCAGATATTTTATAATTACCAGATGGTATATCTACAAACCTTACATGACCAGTGCTATCTGAAGTAACAGTAGCAACTGTCGCATTAGTTGTAGCATTTAATAAATGTATAGCTAATGGTTTTAATGTAATAGGATTATTTAATTGATTGTAAACAGTTACGTCAACAACTCCTTGTTTAACATCTACATTAAAGGTGTTATCTTTAACTTCGTGTATTGGAAGTTTCGTTGTTGTTTTTGTTGTTACTGTTCTTGTTGTAGTTACAATAGTATCATCAGTTTTTGAGTAATTAGTAGTTACTGTAGGGTAACTATAATTATTTCTATTGCCAGTTCTTGTTACAACTCTTTTTGAATATGTCGTTACTCCACCAGTTGTAACTCTATGAATTGTAACACTTACTGATGTTACAATGGTGCTGGTAGACGTTGTTTCGGTTGAACTAGTGACACTCGGTGGACTATCTACTATACTACCATTTGAAACAAATTGTGAAGTTGATGTAAATGTACCCGTTGGCCCGCTATTTGCTGTAGACGAAGTCGGCGTTCCAACTACCTGATTTGCAATATTGCTATTCGTTGTTACATCATTAGAAACATCTGATATTATAACACTATTTGTTATACCTGTTATAATATCATAGGCATATGAGCTATCAACAGTATACAACTTTGCAACTGTTGGATTAAATGTAATAGTTTCTGACTGGCCTAATAAATTAATTGGAACAACTCCACTGGCATCGAAGGAAATTGAATTTATCCAGTTTGTTCTATTCCCTATCATACCTATATTGGCATTATCATCAGAGCTGGTGGTAGTGGTTATATTATTTATCTGGTAATTAGGATAGTACCCGCTTCCACTGGTTGCTGCAGTTATTATTGAACTTAATGAGTCACCCTTTAATATACCATAAGAATCTTTATCAGAAGTTATATCCATTGATGGAATATCCACATAATTCAATGTTCTAGAATCTGATCCTGGTGCATGTTTAGGATCTTCTACATTTACATAAACTGTAAAGGACCCACCTAAGAGTAAATTGCTACTTACTAATACTTCTTTAGGTATAGTTACTCCAACTTTTGAACCAGAGGGAATATTACTAAAGCTTAACCCCGTTGTAGTTGTTTTTATTCTAGAATCAGTACTAGAACTGGCTATTATTGTCCCAGCACTATTTTTTATTGATATGGTAGCATTTACATTATCTCCATCTAAGTCATTAGTGGTAAAATTAAATTTAACATCTTGATATTTGGAAATATTTTCTTGATCAGTAAGATTATTTATTTGTACTACTGGAGCATGATTAGCTGTTCTTGATGCCTTTAAAACTGTATTGATAAACAGCTTTTGTTCTTCTTGTGAATTACCTGGTTCATAGGAATGACCTGTACCTGAAAAAGTAATGTTACCTTTTGAATAGGTATAGTAACTATTTCCACCATCATACTGATCAATACCACTTACTAACAAAGTATACCAAGGAATAACATTTTCATCTTCAAGGTTTAGCTGCAACCATTGCTGATGAGTTGTTTGTACTGTTATATCCCCTAATCCATATGGGTATTGATTTATTACTCCATTATTAAACTTAAAAGTTTTATTTGAAGTAATGCCTTGACCATTCAAAACTTGCTTTGAAAAGCCCATTTGACTATTAGTTGCATTAGTTGCTACATGTGGTATTAATGATCCATCTGAATTTTGCTGAGTAGGATTATTTAGATCAAAAAACCTACTTTGTCCTACAATATCTTGAAAATACTTAGCATTCGCTACTCCCCAAGGTTGTTGTGGTTCAATAGTATCATGGGTAAACATAACACTTTGACCTGTTTTTATAAAGGCCTTTATAGCGTTTGCAACCGTTGCATCAGATATACTCGATATATCTTTACTATTATAATTGTCAGCAAATCCAAAAATAATCATATCATAATTAGTATTTTGCCCATTTAATCCATTTATATTAGTTGAGGCATCTGAAACATTTGTAACTCTTGCCACTCCATCAGATGTTGTATCATATAATATAGCATTTGTTTTCCCATTCCCGTCAGTTCTATAATTATTTTTGAAATCCTCAATATACATGTTTGTTACTTGAATATTATATTTCCCCTGCACATATAAAGGTGCAACACTGTTAGATTGTCTTCCAAAATCATAAGTTCCCGTAGAAGTTCCCTGGGAACCTGGATTAAGTTGTAGTACTCTTACTAATGGTGTTGATACGTAATCAGCCCCTTTGTAAGCAACATTTCCTGTCAAAAGTGATTTTACCTTTGTAACATTATCAGTAATCTCTAATTTCCAAGGCATCAATCCATAAAAATTGGAACTAAATAAATAACTTATTGAATTGGTTCCGCTGCTGCCTCCTAGAATAGTCTCTGTAGCAACAGCTTCATTATCTTTAAATAAGCTATCTCCATCTATATCTAAATAAAGTTTAACTGTAAGTGCATTGTTAAAATCACTACCATTAGTAACATTAAAATTAAAGCTTAATAGTCTATTTGTAGCAAAAGTAGCTTCATTTCCACCAATATATGGTGTAGGTAAACTACTTAAGGATACAATGGATCTATTGTTTGCAGCATTAAACCCACTAACTATAGCATCAACATTTACTGAGGTAATAAACTTAACATTTGATCTTATATTTGTTGTTTTGTAATTAATAAAGTTTTTAAACAATTTTGTTCCATTTAGTGAGGTTGTTGTAAATATACTATCATTAAAAATCATAAGTTGGCCTGATGCAATAAAAGCTTTAAGCCCAGCTTCAACAGAATAATTTTGTTGATCAGCTCTATAAGGTGCATCCGTATAAGCTGCAGCTCTTAGTTGCTCCTGTACTGCTGGATCTTCTGAAGTAAAAGAATCGCCAGCCTTTTTATCAGTTATGTCAACTTCCCCTCGATATTGATTGTTTTTATCATAGGCAGCAACTGTACCATTTAATGGAACCACAATAATTTGATTAGGATCAACTTTTTCTCCTAATGGACTGTAAGCGGCACCACCTGTAGTATTATTACCTATATAAACTATGTCATAGTAGCCATTAATGAAATCATTTTTAGCTACAAACTCAACCATAGACATAGTCGTTACCTGAGCCACTCTATTATTAAATTTACCAACAAACATGCTATCCGTCAAATCAAAATTTCTTCCTGGCTCAACTTCCAAAATCTTTATGGCTGTATTTGTATTTGCTGCCTCAACGGATGTGAAATTCATGAAATTAAAATTCCAGCCATTAGTTGCAGCCAAAACTGTAATTTCTTGGGTTCCAGCTTTTAAAGTAATATTTTTAGTTATAGATGCCCAAGCTTGATATCCTCCTGTATAAGGAATATCTACTGTAGTTAACACTGTACCAGTGGAATCCTTTAGCTGAAATTGACTTGCCGATTGACTTGCTAACCGAAACTCTACATTATAATTACCTGCAACTGGAACATTAATACTATAAGTCATACTGCTACCTGCACTAATCCAACCTACATCTTGAGTACCACCGATATCATTACAATTTTCCTTTTGTACTCCACTCATAGAAATGTAGCTCTCAGCTTCAACTTTTCCAGGAATATTAAATGTATCCGCAGACACCAAGCTAGGAAAAGCTCCAATTATATTGAATATCATTGCAAAAATAGCTACAAATGATGTCTTCCTTATGAATTTTTTCATGATTTTCCTCCCATCTTTAGATTTTTTATATTATTTTAATTTATTTAATGTGAAATCTTTAGCTTCTAACTTATCATAAAAGGTATTTACTGGGCTGTAATCCTTGATTGTGTTTCCCTTTAACCAAAGGGTTTTAAGCTTTGTCAAATTTTTTAAAGCCTTAATATTTTCAACTTTATTATTTGAAAGAGATAAAACTTGAAGCTCCTTTAGATTACTTAATTTACTTAAATCCTTGATTTGATTTCCATCTAAATATAAATTTCTTAAGGATTTTAATTTTTCAATTCCTTTAATATTTTGAATACCATAGGAATCAGCATTAAGATTAATAAGCTTATACACATCACCTATATAAATATCTCCTTTTAATTTACTAATTTGATTTCTTACTGCTTTTTCTAGTTTTAAATCTTGAAAATATATTTTAACATCTTTTTTAATTAGATATTTAACACTATATGTATTTTTAAAATTATTATCTATTGTAAAATCTAAACTATCACTTACATTGATTTTATAAGATTCACCTACCTTATAACCTTTAGATGGTGGATTAATGATTACTGTACTCACCTTTCCTTGATTAAGCTCCATCCCTATTTGAATTTCTTTATCATTTTTATCATAGACTTTTATTAGTTGATATTGGTTACCTTCACTAATACTAGTAGAAAAAGTTATGTTTATTCTTTCATGGGAATATAAGTTTGTACCTTTTACTACATTAAGTTTTAACAGGAAAAAAGTTATTATCGCCACTATAATTATAAATATAATAGTTAAGGATAAAACAGTTATTATTGCTTTATTTCTTTTGACATTATACAAAGCTTACCTCCCTATAATTTATTTTAACAAACTTAAATTATTTTTTAAAGAATTCTAGCTCTCTTTCCATGAAATTATTTGGAATTTTAGAGCCTGCCCAAAATTAGTTAGATTCTCCATTAAATATTTATAAATTGCACTTTTGTCTCTAGGGGTTAAATCCTGCAACACTGTAGTTCCAATAATATGTCCTCTGCTAACACTTGTAGATTGTGTGCTGTTTACTCCGTAAAATTCTACACCTGTTTGTCCACTACTATTATTTATTTCAATATTATTTGCAAATATACTGCTGTTATAAAAATGAGCTCTCCCTTTAAAAGTTACTTTTCCTGTACAATAAATTATGTAATTATTAAATTTCTCATCCGGATCATCAGGAATATCAAGATTTCCATCTATTATTACCATCTTATAATAGGACCCAAATACGTCTAACCAATCTATTGGATTTGTAACTAATAATCTAGCGACGATTTCCCCATAAATACCACCGTTTATAGAAACTGTTGGATAAGGTCCATCAACCAACTTTTGGAAATCTAAGCTTCCACTAGCTAATTTTGCTTTAAACGTAACTAATTTTAAATCAGCATCTGTATCAACAATATTAATATTTGCATCAATTATTGGATCAGTGGCATTACCAAACAGTTGAAAACTATTTTTATCAGTTAAATCTATAGGACTCATGTATAAATAGTCCATAGGCTTATTTTTCCATAACGTAAAGCTTGTAGGTTCATCAGTTTCTTTGTATAAAGAAATTAAATTAGCAGTAACTGGGTCAACATTAGTGCCCGCAATTATATCAGAATTCAATAGAATATTAGTTTGGAATGCATTAGGAACACCAACTTTTGATGTTTTAACCCTAATTTCTCCTTCGTCTAATCTATTCATTGTTTTATTAGGATTAAAAAGCACATTAATTCCTTGAAGTAACATATTACCTGAGGTTACAAGATAATTAGGATCTTGCAATGTAAAACTACTATCTATTATATTAGTTCCCTTATCATTTGGTGCAGTTGTAAAGCTAGAATGATTGAATAACCTATCAAAATATTCATTGTAGATACTATCTAAATCTATTACTGCAGTTACTTTCTGAGTCGTACCACCTGATGAATAATTAGCAGTTGAAGCTATCTGCAGGCCCTTTACAGTTCTATTAGTTGGAGTATCTATATAGTTACTTATTGATAAAACAATCCTACAGCTCATTCCATCAGAGATGGTGGTATCTTTTAATAAATAATTTGATGTATCTATACCAGCTACACTATATATACCTGCTTCTGTATAAGAGTTGTCAACAAAAACATTAGGATTTTCCCTAATGTATTCTCGCAGGTAGTAATACATTCTTTCAATGCCACTTTCAGCCTTAAGCTTTAATTTATATTTTTTTTCTCTAAATAATGTGTTTTTATTACTAGATGCAGCTAATGCCACAATAGCCAATGTAATTATGGATATTATTGCAATAGAAACCACAGCCAGTAATAAGGTAAACCCCTTTTTTTTCATTTTCTTACCTCTATTTTTTCCTAAATATATATACATCGGATGTTAGTATTTTTTTCTTGCCTTTTTCCTCTGCTGTTACACTTATTGTGCATAGATTATCATAACTAGTATTTCTTATTACTGTAATATCGGTAACATGACTTCCTACTACAACAGGAATGGTTGTTAAATCTACTGGGTTAGGTATGGCTTTTAATAAAAATTTGCAATAATAAGAATTACCTGGAATTACAGTTTTCTGAGCAAATAAATATATTTTGCTTTCGAATTCATCGTAGTATAAAAACTTAGGAGTATATTCTACTCCTAATGCTCCTAATGCAGTTGGAGTAAAATAAGTTAACTCATTACCCAAAATATCTTTCAAGTGAAACTTTTCATTGGTTCCTCTAGAATATATATCGTATTGAGCATTACTTACAGGATACTCAATTCCATCTTGAATAATATAATTGTCATGAGAAACATCAGAAAAGGTATATCTATATAGTTTATTCCCAATAATTGAATACATATATCTTTTATTGTTAAAGCCCTCAATATAAATTTTATTTGAAGAAGCCATGGTATTTACTCTAGTATCTGAAGCTATTTCTGTAGTATCCTCATATGTTCTGCTACTTTTCAGATCCTGAGACAAGGTATTTATTATAGTCTTAGATTGCTCTTGTACATCAGAAAGACTTATCCCACTAGAAAATAATTTATAACTGGAATTTACTACACTAAAGATTGCTGCTAAAGCTATTGGAAGTATAGCCATAACTGCAATCAACTCTATTAGTGTAAATCCCTTTTTATTCCTATAAATTGTCATAATCAACCCCCTATATAAAAGGTCGAATTTGCTTGCAGCTGACTAGGTTCATCCAAATTCCATACTGTTAAATCTATTTTATAAATAGAATAGTAAGCACCTGCTTCTTTGGCATCCTGAATACTAATAAGTGCGCCATATTTAGCTTTTCCATCAGTACCTCTAGAATAATTATTTTTACAATCGCCATAGCTAGGAACTGAACTTATTAATACATTTGTAATCTTATTTGGGTCTAGAGCACTATCAATAGCATCAACAATAGTTGAAGAAACCACATTAAAATAAATATAATAATTATGTACCAATCTTGTATCAGGATTATTCTTAAATATTCTCGCTACCTCAAGCTCACCCTTCATCTTAAGGTCCTGACTAATAGATTGATTAAAGGTAGTTAAATCAAGCTTCTTATTATCTATTTGCCATAATCTAGTAGAGGATACCACCGCAAAGGAACTGCCGGAAAGGCCAATTATTAAAATAGCCATGGCTGCTAAAAGTTCTATTAAGGTATTTCCTTTTTTACTTTTCCTTCTCATAATAGCCTTCCTTTCCATTAATTAAACAAGTCAGCTTTTGAAGTAGTAGGTGGTGTTATAGCATAAGTAATACTTTGACTATTGTCATTACTGCTTACAAAGTAGTAGTTGACCACTAAGCCTACATTTATGCTAGAATTAATACCGCTTTTATATATACTTATATTTTCAACCTCGGAAATTCTATCTGCCTTTTCTAATGCCACTATATAATTCATTATATCTTTATACTGACCCATTATACTCATGGATACAGGAACAAGCATTAACTTTCCATTTTGAGTACTTGCGCTTTTGCTGTTTACATTAGTAGCTACAACTGCTCCAGGATTATAGTCACTGCTAGAACCAAAACTCATACTGGACATGGTTACTTTATTGCTAATAGCTACTTTGTTAAGATCATTTTCAATTTCAGGATCTCGTAATTCTGAGGGAAGTAACTTTTTAGAAGTCTCATATTTTGTTTTCAACTCCACAATCTTCTTCTTAAGCTTTGTATTAACTATCTCCATGTTAGTTATATCTTCCACAGTTTGCTTTTTATTTGTAATCTGTTGATTTAAATCTGAAATTTTAGTTAACGCTGGGTTTATTAAAAATTGATAGTATAGGAATAACAAAAATAATATACCTATGCCAGCTAAAACCAATTGATCACTTTTGGATAGATTTTTCATTTTAATCACTCCTTATATTAAGTGTAAAAGTATAACCATCTTTATCAGTGGTTACATTTTTAATACTGGTGTTTTTATATTCCGTAGACATTTGTAAACTAGCTGACATGATAGTAACTGAATTATAATTCTTTGTATGTGCAGTAATGGAATAATCGCTATTAGCATAGGTGATTGAAGAAAATACAACATCTTGTGGAACATATTTTTGTAAATCCATAATTTTTTGAGATAATATCTTTTTATTTTTAGTTAATAAATCCACTTTATCTACATAGCTAGTATATAAACTTTCCTCTTTGTTCAGTTCCTTATTGGTATCTCTTACTGTTTTATTCATAGATATCTTCTTATCCATATCTGAATTAGTTAAGCTTAGATTCAAATAATAGCTATACGTTACTACAGCACTAATTATTAATATAGCAGCTAAGGAAATAGCTCCAAAGATAATTTTTCTAGTCATAATTTGAGAGGATTTAGTCTTTTTCATTTCATCTGGTAAAATATTTAAGTTATTTGGATTATCCCTTAGCAAAACGCCATAGCTGTTTACATATAAATTAAGCTGAAAATCCTTACCACTTCGAATGCTTGCTTTAATGTCTCTTCCTGATTTTAACACCTTTGTTTCTGTGGTAGTAATTTCTTTAATATAACCCTCTATCCCTTTAATCTTAGAGCCAGCTCCAATAACATATATATAGTCTAGCTTCTTGTCTAATTTACCAGAATTATAAAACTTTATAACTTTATCAAAAGCATCCATTATATTATCCAAGGTATTTCTTACGCTTTTATTCATGTCTTCTTTTAAATTTGTGTCTTTAAAATCAAATTTATTTGTAAGATACGCAAAGGCCTCTTCTGAATCCACCGCTTTCTCTAGAGCTATATCCTCTAATATATTACTAATTCCAAAGGAAATTTCTCTCTCAATATAAAGATTACCCTTATCAAGAATAACTGCTGTACTACTTTTGCTTCCTATATCAATGATTCCGATACTTTCCATCTTTTTATTTTTTTGATATAAGCTTCTAAAAACCTTCGCGGTTAAATTTGCAGCTATATCTATAACTTTTAAATTAAGGTGAAGCAGCTTACTTAATTCTACAAACCTATCCACCTTTGTTCTAGGTACCGCTACTACCATAACCTTGTATAGCTTTTGTTCTTTTGTAGCTACCTTACTTAATATCTCATAGTCTATATAATAATGAATACCAAGATCGGGTAAGTACTGACTTATTTCCCAGATTGCAGTCTCTCCAACCTTATCTGTACTCATCAAAGGGATGTCTATATGTCTTATGATAATATCAGAACCATGTAAGGTAAAGGCTATATCCTTAAGCCCTATATGTCTATCCGTAAAATACTTGTTAAGAGTATTATAAATAGCATCTATATCGATTATCCTATTGTCTAATAGGGAATTATCCGGTGTTGGTATGGACTCAAAGGTTGTTATGTTATTTTTTTTACCCGTTATTATTTTAATAAATTTATTACCTATGTCTACCGATATAATATCCTGAAACATAAATTCCCCCCTAAAAATTAAATATTCAACTTAATCCAAGTAGTCCTATATACCAGGATATAAGATACTGTCCAAATAAAACAGTAATAATACTACCTAAGGCTATGAAAGGCCCAAAAGGAATATAATCCTTCCTGCTTTTTTTGCCTAATAATATTAAAACGACCCCAATTACTCCCCCTGAAACAAAGGATATGAGCAACATACATATGGATCCCTTAAAGCCTAAGAACAATCCACTTAATAAACAAATCTCAAAATCTCCCCAACCCATACCCTTGGTAAGGATAATTATTAATGCTATTGTCCCTCCGCTCAAGATGCCACCTAATACAAAATCTAATATACTTAGGTTGAAGAAATATCCAATTATAATAAACGTAACCCCTAGGATAATTCCTGTAAGAGTTGTCTTTAAGTAAACATCTGTAGTGTCTAAATCTATCATCCCAATTACTACTATCAAAGAAATAAATACAACGTATTTTATAAAAGTAAAGGAAAACCCATATTCTATATAAACTGCTAAATAAAGCAGAGCATTTACGAGTTCAATTATGGGATATCTTATAGATATTTTTTCCCCACAATGTCTACATTTACCCTTTAAAAAAAGGTAACTAAAAACTGGTATTAAATCATAAGCTTTAATTTTATTATTACAATTCATGCAGTGAGAGGGTGGAAAAGCTATAGATTCCTCCCTAGGTATCCTATAGATACAAACGTTAAGAAAGCTTCCTATTAAAAGTCCATAAATAAAAACAAAGACGCCTATCATACTTCCTCCTAAAATAGTATTTATACTGCTGCCATATGGCAGCAGTATTTTGTTTTACTAATTGGCTATATCTCCACCTGCTTTGATATTTGAGATAACTCCGGCAGAAGAAAGTGTAAAATTACTATTTGATATTTCACAAAGTTCAGCAACTGTTTTTGTACTTAATGTAGTATAGGATGCATTAGAAGTATTTATTGTAGAGTCGACTCCACCATTGTCTAAATTAGAAGCTTCAACTGCTGCCTTAACTGTGTTATCATTAGCTGCCTTAACTCCAGTTGGAACTATAGCAGCAGCAACTACTGGAACTGCTGCGTCAGTTTTATCAGCATTATATGCTTGAATTGCATGTACCATTGTCTTTGCACTTGCTTGTAAATTTGATTTTTTAGCTTTTGTTTGGTAACCTAACACTTTAGGAACCAATATAGCACCTAAGATAGCTAGTATAGCTATAACTGCTATAAGCTCGATAAGCGTAAAACCTTTTTTCTTGAAATTCTTTTTCATTTTGTTTCCTCCCTAATATTTTAATTTTTTTATTATTATAAAAATATGGTTAGCCCATATTATCATACATTTGGAACATAGGTAAAATTATAGCTAAAATTATAAACCCAACAACTACAGCCAAAACAATAATAACTAAAGGTTCAATCATTGTTGTCATTTGAGATGTGGCTGCTTGTACCTCTCCATCATAAAATTCAGCTGTCTTTCCTAATACATCATCGAGATTTCCTGTTTCTTCACCAATCTTTATCATCTGTGTTAGCATGGGTGGAAAAAGCTTTTTTTCTTCTAGGGAATCACCTAAGGAACGACCTTTTTTCAAATCCTCAATAGAATTTAGAAGTAAGGCTTCAATATAATGATTTCCTACCACACTAGCTGATACTTCAATACTTTGGATTATTGGAAGACCACTACCTAATAGCATACCAAAGGTCCTGGCAAATTTAGAAGTAACCACCTTCAAATTTATCTTCCCAAACACAGGAAGCTTAAGCTTTAATTGATCTAGCTTCAAACTTTTAGTACTTTTTGTTCTCATTCTAATCATAATAACAGTTGTTACAATTGCTACCAAAATATAGGGCCAGTATTTACCCATAAACTTACTAAGTCCTATAACTACCCTAGTTGGTAACGGTAATACTTTTACATCGCTCATCATAGAGCCAAGCATCTGAGGTAATACAAAAATTACTAAAAAGTTAACAATTATAAAAGCAAAAACAGCAATTAAAACTGGATAAGTCAAGGCCTGCTTTACCTTTCTTTGAATCTCATATTCCCTTTCATAATATTCAGATACCCTGTTCATAATAGTGTCCAAAGTACCCGAGGCTTCTCCAACTGCCACCATGTTGATTAACATATCTGGAAATGTAGAATGTTTTTTCATGGAGCTAGATAAGTCCTTTCCCTTTTGTACATCCTCATAGACCTCTGCTAAACAACTTTTTAATTTTTTGTTTTCAGTTTGATTTTGTATAACATCTATTGCCCTAAGCATTGGCATACCCGCAATCAATATATAAGAAAATTGTCTACAAAAGATTGAGATATCCTTCAATGTTACACTTTGTAGCATACTAAAATCAATATTACTTTTTCCTTCTGCTTTTACCTTAACCGGGAACATATTACTGCTTCTTATAGAATTTCTTACTGCAAACTCATCTACTGCTTCCATTTTTCCTTTTTTTACAGTTCCATTCATAAGCTTTGCTTCATATTCATAAACCGGCATTATATCACTCCCCTTTTAATCTTTGATTATTGCAATTTTTATTAGTTCATCAATGGTTGTGATACCCTCAAAAACTAGTTTTTCGCAACCTTTTCTTATAGTCTTCATTCCATTATTTTTAGATATTCTTCTTAGCTCCTCCATCTCAGCCCCATTTGAGATAACTTCCTTAATCTCATTTGTTATCTGCATGATTTCATATACACCAATTCTGCCTAAGTATCCTGAACTATTGCATATATTGCAGCCCTTACCTTTATATAACTTTAAATTATCTTCCTTATTTACCCCAAGTAAGCCCTTTTCGTAAATAGAAGCCTCATATTCCCCCTTACAGCTTGGACATATCTTTCTAACAAGCCTTTGAGCGATTATTCCTTCCACAGAGCTACCTATAAGATAGGGCTGTATTCCCATATCTTTTAATCTAACAATAGTAGAGGGCGCATCATTTGTATGAATTGTGCTTAATACTAAATGTCCAGTTATTGCAGCTCTTATAGCAATTTCAGCAGTTTCCGTGTCTCTTATCTCACCTATCATAACTATATCAGGATCCTGCCTTAATATAGATCTTAAGCCTGCACTAAAGGTCAAACCTGCTTTAACATTTACGCTAACCTGATTTATTCCTTCCATCATAAACTCTACTGGGTCTTCCACTGTGACGATGTTAACATCGCCTTTATTAAGTTCGTTTAGTATAGAATATAGAGTTGTAGACTTTCCGCTTCCAGTTGGTCCAGTAACAAGTATAACACCGTAAGGGGAAGCTATTATTTTATTTAATTTAACTAAATCCTCTGGCTCCATTCCCAGTCTTTGTTTATCAACAAGGAAATTATCATTGTTTAATATCCTTATAACAATCTTTTCCCCATTTATAGTTGGAAGAACAGAAACTCTCATATCCAAGTCTCTTCCATCCATCTTAATTACCATCCTACCATCCTGAGGCAATCTTTTTTCAGCAATATTTAGGTTAGAAAGAATCTTAATACGCGTTGTTAACGCTGGTAAGGATTCTATACTTATCCTTTGTTTTTCTTGTATGTCTCCATCTATTCTGTATCTTATCTTAATATATTTTTCAAAGGGCTCTATATGAATATCACTAGCCCTTGTTAAAATAGCATCTCTTATTATTGAATCCACGAGTTTTACTATAGGTGCATTATTTATGTCATCTTCGTTTACCACTATTTCAGTAGCTCTTCCAAAGCTTTTTTCTTGTTCCTTGCTTAACTCTTGAGCTGCTCTTTCCACGTTTTGCCCAGAATAATATTTTTCTATAGCTTTATCTATTTCTCCAATGGATGTAATAAATGCTTTTATATCTAGACCTGAGTAAAGCTTTAAATCATCCATAGCAAAGAAATTTAATGGATCTGACATAGCAACCGATAATATATTGTCTTTAAAGCTCATTGGCATTATATTGTGCTTTTTAGCTAAAGCCTGTGGTATCATTTTCAATGCTGCTTCATCAATTGTGCTATTATCTAAAACTGCTCTATCAAGCCCTAATTGCACCTGCAGAACTTCAATTATAGAATCTTCATTAATTATTTTTTCATCTATTAAGATTTCTCCAACTTTCTTCCTTGTATCTTTTTGCTTCCTCAATACATAAGCAAGCTCTTCCTTTGTTATTCTTCCACTATCTACAAGCAAATCGCCTAACTTTTTGTTTATAGCTGCCACCATCGTTATACCTCTTATATAAATTTAATACCATTATTTGTAAATGTATATTTTAATTAAACTTTTAATTAAACTTTTAATGCGTTCATATATATATTAATTATACATGAAAGTGGACATAATACAACAGATTAAAAAGAAAATTAAGCTCCAAATTGTAACAATAAACACTATATTTTTCACATATAAGACAATTTTAATTATGCATGTTGATAAATTTATTAAAACCGAATATTTCTTTACAGAGTTGCTGATTTTTCCTTCAGCAAACTCTGTAAAATGAATCTATACCTTCATATTTAACTAAAGTTTTATTTCTACCTTATATTCCTTAAGCCACGTATTTACTTGGATTAAATAAGCCATTAGCTGTGGGCCTGTCATTAATTGTCCATACCAAGGTTTAATAAAGGATTTTCCTTGTGTATCCATAATCTCTTTGATTCTCGTCTCATTGACTAAGGCTAAAATTGGAGAGCTTTTATCTTTTAATATATCCCCTAGCATACCTTGAACTATATTGCCATATAAAGGATTATGAGTTTTAGGATAGGGGCTCTTTTTTCTTTCTATAATATCCTCTGGTAAAATCCCCTTTAAAGCTCTTCTTAATAAGCCCTTTTCTCTATCATCACAAAATTTCATAGCCTTTGGAGTATTAAAAAGATACTCAACTAATCTATAATCTGCAAAGGGAACCCGAACCTCAAGGCTATTACTCATGCTCATCCTGTCTTTTCTATTAAGGAGGGTTACCATAAACCATTTTATATTTAAGAAAAATAGTTCTCTTTGTCTTCTTTCCTCCTTTAGCTCGTTAGGTAGTATTGGAACCTTAGCAATAGTTTGCTTATAATTTGAATCCACAAATTCCTCTAAGTCGATCCCTTGAAGATCACTTGATAAAAGTTCCTTCCTCTCCTTTATAGCCTTAGACCAGGGGAAGGTTGTAGCATCAATATCTTCTTGTCTTCTGAACCAAGGGTAGCCTCCGAAAATTTCATCTGCACACTCACCAGAGTGTGTTTTAGAAGTGAAGCTTTCTGCAATAACCTTATACTCAATATTCGGTTCCTTTAAAATATTCTTTAGCTTTTTATATCATTTGTGTTTGGTTGATTATATCATTTCATTCTATTTTTAAGTCATGTATTGCACGAAATGTATGTTTTTCATCACCAAATGCAAAATCTCTTATTAATTATGTTATTTAACTTGTTCTCTCCTAAATTAAAAAAATATATTTGAAATTGAATAGGTATATGATATAATTATTTAGAGGTGAGATTAAATGACTAACAGTGAATTATTAGAAAATATTTTAATTGAAGTTAAGTCCATGAAAACTCAACAGCAGGAAGATCATTTGATTTTGAAAGCGTTAGAATATAAATCTGATATAAACAAAGCAGAGCAGGATAAGATGGTTAATGACGTTGCACATATTGAGGGCCATTTAAAAAATATTAATGAAAATATCGATGCGGTAAAAGAGATAATTGGAAGACATGAGGTTGATATTACAATATTAAAACGTAGACCAGTTTAACAGTTATTATAATATTCAAGATTGCAGTGAAAACTAAAGCTAATCCCAGCAGATATACAACTGCTGGGATTTTTCTTTTCATGTTAGCAAGTCGTCCCATTCATCCAGCACACTCACAAGAGGATGTTTTTTTAGTGAGGAGTTTACCTATAATTTATATTAATAGATTTATCAATCTCTACCTTTAAAATAAATTCAGGGTTTCTATCTTTTCCTATTAGGATTTTATCCAATATTATTTCTAATTCTCCTCTTGCTGGTTTTTCACAGTTTATAACACTATCAAATATTTCAATATTGCTCCTTAATTCTTTTTCTTTACTATCTACCTTGAGACTTTTTAATTCATTTACTTTCTGCATTAAATTATGTATTATCTTTTTCTTTTCCTCCTCCATAGCATCATAGGTGCTTTCTACAATACCCTTATACTCATTATTCGATTCTTCTAAGATATCCTTTAACTTTTGAGTGTATAATAATTCAAGTTCTTTTATTGCAAAATCTAACTCTTTCTCTAGCTTCTCCAAATTGCTTAACCTATTATCCTTGTTTTCCTTTATTCTTATTGAATTTATATAATCTCTATAAATGTCCTTTGTATCCCTTAAAAACTCTTTAAAAAAGAAAAGTAATTTTTCCTCTTTTATGGCGTGACAGCAGCAATGCTTATTACCATATTTCATGTACATTGTGCAATCATAACCCTTTCTTACTTCCTTTTTCCCAAGGTTTTTACCCACTACAGCATGACCACAATCACCACATTCTAAAAAACTGGAGAAAATATACTTGTCATTAACTTTATTTATAGAATGTACTTTTATATTTCTTCTATTTCTAACTTCTTGTGCTAATCGAAAATTTTCTTTTGATATTATAGCGGGGTGATTACTCACAAATTTATATTGTTTTTCAAAAGGAACCTTTTCTTGCTTTCCTTTTATCTTCATAGCGTGCCTTTTATTTGTCGTTAGTGTTCCTATATAAACATCCCCACTTATAACTCTTTGTATCATATGAGTTTGCCAAAGCTTAGTTGAAGTGTTTTTAAAAACTCTACCTCTTTCTTCATGTTTCAGTCTTATATATTCACTAGGGGTAGGGTAACCTTTTTCTGTAAGGTGATCACAAATTCTTTTATACCCGTTCCCTGCTATATATAACTTGAAAATCAGCTGAATAACTGGGGCTATATCCTCATCTATTTTTAGTGTAACCTTATCTCCTACTCTTTCCTTTACGTATCCGTAAAAGTTACCCATTATTAATTCACCTTTTTTTTGCTTTGAAGCCATATTAGTTCTTATTTTCCTAGAGATATCTTTAACATACATCTCGTTATACCAGGTTTTAATGCCTAACATGTCTTGATCATCTTCTAATATATCCAGTCCGCCATTTTTTTCAGTTATTAGAATTAATCTTATCTTTAACTCAATTAACTTATCAATCAGTACCAACACTTTCCCATTATTTCTACCTATTCTTGATAAATCTTTAGTTATCACAACTTTAATTTTACCTTCTTCTATAAGGTCCATCATTTCAGAAAAATCTGGTCTATTGAAATTATAACCGGTAAAATTATCATCTATATATATTTTAGACACAACCCAATTTCTATCACTGGCATATTCATTAATTATATCTATTTGAGAATTTATAGAGGAAATGTTTTCCTTATCTTCATCCCTACTTAGCCGGACATAACCAACTACATTCAATATTGCACCTCTAATACAAACTATTATATTTCTTAACTGTTTTCTTGTATTATTCCTGACAAGGCCTTTTCCATACTGCTACTTCCACCAATAAATACGGCCACATCTTTATAAGATTTCTTCAATTCCTTTATTTGATTATTTATACCTTCATCCATCTTCTCTTGCATAGTTATATAGATCATGAGGGCTTCTTTGCTCATATAATTAACTTTCTTAACTCTCATAAATTAACACCTTATATTAATATCATAATCATTATATTCATATTTACTTAAAGGGTTACTAAATGTATCTGATAGTTATTCAAAAACTAAGAGTGAATTTCATCCTAAACACAGGATAAAATTCACTCTTAGTTGATGATATATAAAACTTCCAGGTATTGCTCTATTTTTATTATAAAAACTTCTGCATTATTTATTTGCTTCTCAACTTCATCTCTACCCACAATAAAGAAATCATCATAATCGCTTTTATTTCTCACACTGCTAGCGGATGTTAATATCTTAGACATTTCCTTAGGAAACTTATTGGTTTTTATATAGTTTTGATTAAAATAAGCAATAATTCCTGAATGTTTTCTCGAATCATATCCATCTAAGGCAAGCACTGACCTTACTGCATGGAAAATTGAGTAGTATGAACGATTAATAGCCGCCTTTAAAAATAATTGCTCAAAGTTTGCCTTAGCTGTTTCTAAATCTTCCTTAGCTTTATCCAACCTATACTTAGATAATTCAATTTCCTTTTCAACCATAATATACAATGCCTTCTCTACTTATATTTTTTAAATAGGGAAGAACATCAATATATTTTTGGTATTCCATCAAACTTTTTGTATAAATTGATAAAACTATGTCATAGTCTAAATTCATATCTACTTCAAAATCTATTAATGAATCTTCATACTTTTTCAAAGCAAAAGGCTCCTCATCCACAAGCACCATAACATCTATGTCTGATTCTTCAGTTTGTTCCTGTCTTGCATATGAACCATATAGTATTACTTTTTTTAATTTATCCCCATATATTTCATTCATTTCATCCTTAGTTTTAGTCATTATTTCCTTTATTTTTTCAGTATTCATATTACCTCCAAATGATATAATTAATATTTTGAAACTATTAATTATAGTTTACCACATTTAAAAATAAAAAGCTTCACTTCCACGACACACTCACCAGATAGAGCAACTGTTGACTTTTTTCTAACCTCTTTGCAAAATAAATAAAGAGATGAATCAATATCTGCCATTCCTGGAAGATCATTAGCTCTTACAGCATCAGCTAAGGAAAGGGCTAATTTTTCTTGCTCCAGCAATATATAATTGTGATCACAATGCAGATAATCTACCATTTTCTTTACCCAAGGAGCATCAGAATTAGGTTGAAATTCATTTGCTTTAAAGTATAATTCATTATCTGTATAATCTATAGAGAAGGTAGATAAATTACCTCTTTTCTCTTTGGAAAATTGATCCATAGCCACGGAAGAGATTGCGCTAGAATCAAGGCCTCCGGATAAAAATGTACATACTGGTACATCCGCTACCAACTGCCTCTTAACTGTGTCTAAAAATAATTCTCTTACATGATAAGTTGTTTCCTCCAGGGTTTCCTTATGCTCTTCATACTTTAGCTCCCAATATTCCTTAAGCTTAAAGCCTTCTCTTGTAAAAGTTAAACAATTAGCTGGTGGTATTTCATTAATTCCTTTAAATATACCTGAACCTAGAGCTCTAGCAGGACCAAGTCCGAATATTCCAGCTAAACCTTCCTCACCAACGACCGCCCTTATATTAGGGTGAGCCAATATAGTTTTTATTTCTGAGCCAAATATTATTGATGAGCCATCAAAGGCATAAAAGAGAGGCTTAACTCCCAGTGGATCCCTTGCTAAAAAAAGTTTCTCATTTTTTTCATCATATATTCCAAAGGCATATATACCGTTTAATAGCTTTAAACAGCCTTCTCCAAATTCAATATAGGAATTTAAAAGGACCTCTGTATCAGAATAGCTCTCAAAATCATAGCCTCTATCTTTTAAGGTCCTTCTTAACTCTTCTGTATTGTATAACTCTCCATTGTAAACTATTGTATAATGGTTTCCTTCCTTGCTTCTAGTCATTGGTTGAGCACCACCTTGTGGGTCAACTACCACTAATCTCCTATGACCTAAGAGAGCATGCTCTCCAATATAATATCCATGTGCATCCGGTCCCCTTAACTTAAGGGTATCTGTCATTTTTACAATTATATCCTTTTCGTTAGACACTCTTCCTTTAAAATCAACCCATCCTGCAATTCCACACATAAACTTTAACTCCTAACTACATAAGTATTATCATTTTATTGTATGCAGTTAGAATATAGTTGTTAATGTTTCTTTATTTAAAGTGGCTGCCACTCCTTATTTCCCAAGCTCCTTTGACCTGTCTGCGGCAGCTTTAACACATTCCTGAATTATTCCTTTAAAACCACTTTTGTTTAATACATGAAGTCCTGCTATCGTTGTACCAGCAGGAGAGGATATTCTTTCTTTAAATAGTGCAGGATGCTTTTTGGTATCCATCATCATTTTAGCTGCTCCCATTATATTTTGAGTAGCAAACAATGCAGATTGTGACGCAGAAAAACCTACATATACTCCAGCTTCTATCATAGCCTCTATAAACTCAAAAACAAAAGCTCCCCCACTTCCAGAAAAACCTGTGAAGGCATCAAATAACCTTTCCTTTATAACTGTAATTTCTCCAATTGCTTGGAAAATGGACTTCACATCCTCAAATTCCCCTTCAGAAACTTGGGAATTCGGGCATAGTGCTGTAATACCAAAACCTGATTCACATAAAGGATTTGGCATAACCCTAACTATTTTTCTTTGTTCTCCGAGAATATTTTCAATTTGTCCTATACTTATTCCTGCGGCAATAGATACCACTATACAATTTTTATTGCTATTAGCCTTTATTTTTTCGAGTACTGAATTTATATCCTGAGGCTTAACAGCAATTATCAATATATCTGCATCTATTCCTACCGTTAAACTGGCTAAAGATTTAATAGCATATGTACTTTTAATATAATTAAGCCTTTCTTCAAGCACCTCATAAAAGGATATATTTTCTTTGGCTAGAACCTTTTTCGTTAAGGCACCTTTTAATATACCTTCACCCATATTCCCTGCCCCTATAAATAAAACATTTTTGTTAATCATTAATTTCCCTCCCCAACTTATATTACTTTTTCAATGGCATCTATTATTGTTTTTAAGGTTTTTATTCTTGCATAATATTTAGAATTGGATTCTACTATGTTCCATGGAGCATAAGTGGTGCTTGTCCTTATAAGCATTTCATCCACTGCCACCTTATAGGAATCCCACTTTTCCCTATTTCTCCAGTCTTCCTCGGTAATCTTCCAACTCTTTACTGGAGTATTTTGCCTTTCGTTAAATCTTATTAGCTGCTCCTCAGGACTTATATGAAGCCAAAGCTTAATAAGCACAACTCCAAAATTAGTAAGCTGTTCTTCCATATCATTTATCTCTTTATACGCTCTTTTCCATTCACCTTCACTGCAAAAGCTTTCTATTCTTTCAACCATTACCCTTCCATACCAGGACCTATCAAATATTCCTATATGTCCAGCCTTAGGTATCTCATTCCAAAATCTCCAAAGATAATGATGACTTTTTTCAACTATACTTGGAGCCGCAATAGGTATAACCTGATATCCTCTTGGGTCAAGATTTTCTGTTACTCTTTTTATATTTCCACCTTTTCCTGCCGCATCCCAGCCTTCATAAAGGATAATTATAGGTATCCTTTTCATATATATAAGATGCTCTAGCTCTCTTAATCTATCTTGATATTCCTTAAGCTTATGCTTATATTCCTCCTTAGTGATATCTTTAGTAAGGTCTATAGCATCAAGGACAGAAGCATTTATTGACTTAAGCTCAAAAGCTTTATTAACTATTGCAATATCTTTCCTTACTTCTAAAGCTGCATTTTCCATTTTCTCTTCTATAGCTTTAATCACTGCTGAAAATATTTTAATTGTGGCAAACCTTTTATTTTCAGATTCCACAATTGTCCAGGAAGCGTAATCCGTATCCGTCTCCTGGATCATTTCATCTATAACCTCTATATATTTATCGTATTGTTCATTATGCTTCCAATCTTCCTTAGTTACTCTCCAAGAGGTAGCAGGATTACCCTCCAGCTTTCTAAATCTTTTAGCCTGCTCTTTCTTGCTTATATGAAGATAAAATTTTATTATTACATTTCCATCGTCAGTTAGTTGCTTCTCAAAGGAATTTATGTCTTGAAATGCTTTAATCAGCATTTCTCCTTCTAGTCCCTTTTCAACTCTATCTAAGGAGGTCTTCCTATACCAACTCCTATCAAAAATCGCTATTCTACCTTTAGAAGGTGTTTTAATCCAGTATCTCCAAAGAAAGGGCCTCATAACTTCGTCTTCATTTAGTTTATTTGTATTACATACGCTAAATCCTCTTGGATCTAAGGGTAATATCAATTCATTTATAAAGGTACCCTTGCCAGATGCTCCCCAACCTTCAAAAAGGATAATTATTGGTATTCCACAGTCCTTGGCTTTTCGTTGGAGCTCTGATAATTTTATCTTAAGTGGTTCAATAAGCTTTTCATAATCTTCCTTATTAATCTTTCTAGACAAATCTATTTCTTCTAACAAGAAAACCCTCTCCTTAAGCTCAAATTATATTTAGATTATACCACAATCAAGCTTTGACATAAGATAGTAATAAGACATTATAGTTTTACCATCTAAAATCTGTACCTTTGCTATCATATCACCAATTTCTTTAATACTAACCCATTTAACCTCACTAACATCAAGGTCATTTATAATGTTAGTTTTTAATTCTTCTTTTTTAACCTTTGTTAAGAATATATATAAATTGCTAGTGGTAAAGCCCATAAGTGGCTTATAGGTTACAACAAGCTCTAAAGCCTCTTCTTTAACTAAAAGACCTGTTTCCTCTTCTATTTCTCTCGCCATACAGCTTTCCAAGTTTTCTCCTTCTATATCTAGGCATCCTGCTGGTATCTCTAAGGTGTAATCCATAATAGCTGGCCGAAACTGTTTGACTAGAAGCACCTCATTAAATTCATTTAGTATAATAACTGCCAATCCATCATAATTTTTTATTATCTCATAGGCTCTTCCCTTTACCTCTCTTTTATATAGCTTAAGCCATCCATCATATATAAGTTTGTCCATTATAAAATCCCCTTTTTGTATTATAATAATACTTAAAACAATATTAATGTTTCAAGTATTATTATAATTTATTTACTTGTTTATTTGATTATTTGCTTATTTGGCACGCCCTGCTTTAGCTCTGTTTGACTGAGCAAGTTCCTTAGGATTTCCTGTTTCCATAAAACCAGTTACAGATTCTCTGCTCTCTTCACTTTTCGCCTTAAGGCTTTGGAGCTTTCCCTGTTCTTTAAAATCTTCCTTATCCTTCTTATTCATAATATCATCTCCTTCAGATTTAGGATGCTCTTTTTATGATTTATTATCCCAGAACACCCTTGCAAAATCTTTGGCTTCTTCTATTACTCTTGTGTACTTTAATAGCTTCCACTCTGCTGGAAATAAGTTTTTATACTCTTGCCGTGAAAATCTTTCATCTATAAGGAGTACTATTCCTTTATCACTCTCTGATCTTATAACCCTTCCTATGGCTTGTAGCACCTTATTCATACCTGGGTACATGTAGGAATATTCAAAGCCTCTATTATTAAGTTTATTAAAATAATCTAAAATAATATTTCTTTCAAGACAAACCTGAGGAAGACCAACACCAACGATTATAGCACCTAGAAGTTTGTCCCCTGTTAAATCTATTCCCTCCCCAAAGCTTCCTCCCATGACAGCGAAAGCAACTAAGGTTTCTACTCTATCCTCAGAAAACTCCTTTAGAAAGTTTGCTTTTTCCTCTTCCGTCATTCCACTTTTTTGTATTATTACATATATGTCCTCAGACTTTTCTATAAAGATTTCATTAACTCTATTCATATATGAATATGATGGGAAAAAAACTAAATAATTACCCTTTTTAATTTTTACTATATTTAAAATCCAACTTGCTACATCCTCATAGGAAAACTCTCGTTTTTTATAGGTAGTTGCTATTTTATTATTAATCAAGATGGACAAATTCCCCTCAGGAAAAGGCGATCTAAGCCTTAATCTAGTTGATTTTTCATTTCCTCCTAATATGCTTATAAAATAATCCATAGGAGATAAGGTTGCAGAAAAAAATATAGTGGATTTTCCCCTTTTAATTGCTTCCTTTAGTAAATAAGAAGGATTTACGCAAAAAAGCTTTAACTTTAAGTCATGATCCTTTAACTTTTCATAGTAGGTTACATAGTTTTCATCGTAGCCTTCTGTAGTCCTTAAAAATCCTGTGACTTTGAAATATAACTCTAATACAGCTTCTCTAATAGGTGACTTGTCATTTTTAAGAAGCCATTCTTCGCCTAAGGTAATAAAACTTCTAAGAAGCGGTACTATATCCTTGGGTTCATCATTATCAACTAAGTATTCCTCTTCTATATTTTTTTTATACCCAATAAACTGAGAATTAATTTTGTTTAAAGCTTTGTTTATCTTCTTAGAGGATTCCTTAAAGCTATTTCTTAAATCCATAAACTCTCTTTTAGAAATCTCTGATGAGTACATTTCTCTTGACCTATCTACAAGATTATGTGCTTCATCAATTAAAAAAGCAAAATCTCCTCCACCATCTAGAAAAAACCTTTTTAGATATACTCTAGGATCAAATACATAATTGTAATCACAAATTATACAGTCAGCCCACAAGGATAAATCCAAGGAAAACTCAAAGGGACATACTGAGTGTTTCTTAGCATACTCTAATATTGTTTCATAATTAAAACTATCATGAATAAAAATATCTGCTACCGCGTCTTTAACTCTATCGAAATGACCTTTAGCATACTCACACTCCTCAGGACTACATTCAGCCCCTGGCTTTAAACATATTTTTTCCTTAGCCGTAAGCGTTAGAGTTTTAAGTCTAAGACCCCTATCCTTCATGTTTAAAATAGAGTTCTCTGCTATGGTTCTTGTAACTGTCTTTGCTGTAAGGTAGAAGATTTTAGAAACACTGCCCTCCCCTAAGGCTTTAATTGTAGGAAATAACACAGCAGCAGTTTTACCCGTTCCTGTAGGTGCAGCTGCAAATAATAAATTACCATCTCTTATACTCCTGTAAACACTTACTGCAAATTCCCTTTGACCTTTTCTATAATTATCAAAGGGAAATTTAAGTTCCTTAATTGAAGTATCACGAAACTCAGCCCAGTTTTTTAAAACCTTTGCCCAAATAATATATTTATCAACTAGTTCATCAAAAAAGATCTTAAGTTCTTCTTCATGAAAGCTTCTTTCAATAGTTTTTTTTTCGCCAGTCTCAAGGTGATAGTATACTAAAGAAATATTAATATTCTCTAAGGAATTGTTTTTTGTATACATGAACCCATAACACTTAATTTGAGCCATATGAAGCTTATTGTAATTTTCATCAATATAATTAAGATCGGTATTAGTAGATTTTATCTCCTCTAAAGTTATATTTCCCTCAGTATTTATAACCCCATCTATACGTCCATTTATTTCTAGAACTATATCTTCTTTGTCTACTATATAAGAAATAGTAACCTCTGCCTGATAATCCTTACCTCTTCCTTTTTGAAGCATTTGATGAGCTTTTGTTCCTTCTAACGCTCTAGAGGAACCTGAAAAAGATGACCTAATGTCACCCTCTTGTAAAACAAATTCCACTAAATCTCTAACAGATATTTTAATTCTCTTTTGCTCATCCAAAATATAACCTCATTTAATTTGCGAAAAATTTTATTATCTTATTATAACATTTTAAGATGATAAAATCGAGAGTATGGCTGACACGATAAACTGGATTGGCGGTCTAATATGAACAGGGACATACCAGCTATTGATAGGGCGATAAAGATAGCATTTATCGCCCTATCAATAGTATCTTTAGAGCTTATGTTTCCGAGCTGGCTGGTGTGTCCCTGGAATGAATCAATTTTTGTTTCGAGGATAGAGGGATGGCGTATAAGCTTTTCGCCGTAGAAAAAACTTATACGTTTAAAGACACACCTTTCGGTGTGCCCTTAATTTAATATCTATTCATATCTTAGTGCATCGATTGGTCTTAGCCTTGAAGCTTTGTTCGCAGGGTATAGACCAAATATTATTCCAACAGTTGCTGCGAAGACAAAGGCTAAGAGGACTATATTAGGCTGAATTACTACAGTTTTTGTCATGAATTTGCTATAGAGGTTTCCACCTAAGATTCCAATTGAGACCCCTAGAAACCCTCCTATACCACTTATGGTTATAGCTTCAATTAAAAACTGAATGAGTATATCTCTCCGTTTTGCTCCAATTGCCTTTCTAATTCCAATCTCTCTAGTTCTTTCTGTTACCGTTACTAGCATTATGTTCATAATACCTATACCACCAACTAATAAGGAGATGGCTGCCACTCCAGCAAGCATTGTAGTCAAACTATCCGCTGCTGCTGTTTGGGTTGTTAAAAGATCTGATTGATTAAATACTCTGAAGGTATTGGCTTGATTGTTAGATTTACTCAGCATAAAGGTATTTAATGTGGCCACTGCTGTATTTACCATATCCGGTGATTGAGCTTCTACATAAAAGGTTCTTATACTTTTATTTCTTAGTAGCCTTTGGGCGGTGGATATTGGTATTATGATTCTATTATCTGTGGAGCCAGCAGTGGTGCTCCCCTTTGTTTCCAGAATTCCAACTATAGTGAAGGCAGTACCATTTAAGGTTATTGTCTGATTTACAAAACTATCATAGGGTGTTCCTTTTGATAGAGTATCTAAAACATCGGTTCCCACTACTGCAACTCTATATCTGTTATCAACATCATCTTGAGTTATAAATCTTCCATATTGTGCTGTAACATTTCTTATTTCTGAATAAGAGGGAAGAGAGGATTCAATGCTGGTGGTAGTATTTTGGTTGCCAAGCTTAGCCGTTACCGCGCTTGCAATCGTAGGAGCTATCTCTTTAATTCCAGGCTGGGATTTAAGCGCTGTAAGCTCCGCTGTGGTTACAGTTACTTCTCTACCACCGGTTATGTTTATGGTTATAAGATTTGTTCCCATGGTGGAAATAGAATCCGCCACATCTTTTTTGGTTCCTTCTCCTATTCCTATAAGTATAATTACCGAGGAAATACCTATTATTATACCAAGCATTGTGAGGAAAGATCGCATCTTATTCGATAATATCGAACTAAAGGCCATTTTAAGAGCTTGACTAAACTTCATTTGGTACCACCTCCTCATCTGAAATAATTTCTCCATCCATAAGGCTTATAACCCTTTTAGCTTTCTTTGCAATATTCATATCATGAGTAATAAGGACTATAGTGTTTCCTTGATCGTGTAATTCCTTTAGTAAGTTAAGCACTTCTACTCCAGTTTTACTATCCAGATTTCCTGTAGGTTCATCGGCTAATATAACAGGAGGCTTTGTTACCAGGGCCCTAGCAAAGGCAACCCTTTGCTGTTGACCACCAGAAAGTTCCATTGGTCTGTGATACATTCTGCTCTCAAGACCTACACTTCTTATAGCTTCTAGTGCTCTGACTTTTCTGTTTTTTGCAGATACCCCCATATAAACTAGAGGAAGCTCTACATTTTCAAGGGCTGTTAGTTTATTTAATAAATTGAATCTTTGAAATATAAACCCTATCTTTTGGTTTCTAAATTCGGCTAACATATTTTCATTATAGGTACTGATTTCCTTTCCATCAAGTATGTAACTTCCACTTGTTGGAATATCTAAACATCCTATTATATTCATTAAAGTAGATTTACCGGAACCGGAAGGCCCTACAATAGCTACAAATTCCTTAGCTTCAATGGATAAAGAAATATGATTTAATGCCACTACTGTATTTTCACCCATTTCATAGGATTTATATAAGTCAGTTAGCTTAATCATGTTTAATCCCTCCTTCCGTAATTAATTTCCGGCTCCACCACGAGCTCCACCGCCACCAGCTCCACCGCCGAAGCCACCATAACCACCACCAAAACCACCAGGCACAGCTGTATTAGTCTGTGTAGTACTTGCTGCACTTGTTGTACTCTTTACAGCTTTTACAGTAACAACTGGAATAGCTATAACGTCTCCTGCTTTAAGTCCGCTGGTAATTTCAACCATTGTTGAGGTCTGCATTCCTATTTGAACACTTACAATGTTACTATTCATTGCAGCAGTCACTTGTTTTTGTGTTTTAAGTGATTTATTTAAAGTTGCCGTAGTAGAACCTCTACTAAAGTTCCTAGCTGCTCCTGCAGTAAACCCACCGGCACCGCCTGTAGCACCTGTTCCTGTACCCGTTCCTGTTCCGGTTCCCGTTCTTGGGGTAGTGGTTGCACCTGTTCCGGTTCCTGTGGCACCTCCTGCATTTCTTCTAGTCCCACCATTGCCTGTTCCCGTTCCACCAGCTGCTCCAGTTCCGCCAGTTCCACCGGCTCCAAATCCACCAGCTCCACCTGCTCCACCTGCTCCAAAACCACTTGGGGCTTTTATGGTTGAATCAGTTAACCCAGTTGCCATATAAACACTTCTTCCACCATTAGTTGACCTTGCGGTTGCTAAGGCAGTTACTGGAATAACTAAAACATTATCCTTTTGCTCCACAATTATAGCTACAGTAGTTGTCATACCAACCTTAACTGCATCTGGCTTATCTATTGCTACTGTAACATTATAAGTTGTAACACCATTTGCTACTGTACCAACATTTGATATTCTGGTTACTGTACCAGTAAAGGTTTTGTTGGTTATAGCATCTAAGGTTATTGTAGCGGTTTGTGCTAGCTTAACCTTGCCTATATCTAATTCATCTACCGCTACAACAGTTTGCATTTTGGTTGGATCAAGCACTGTCATAACAGCTTTAGCAGCTGGGATTGTATCACCTACAGCATAATTAATAGTAGCTACCGTTCCATTTACTGGGCTTGTCAAAGTGTTTTTAGCTACATTTGCTTGCTTGGTAGTTAAATCATTATTAGCTTGAGTTACAGCTAGATTTTGAGAGGTTATACTGTTTTCCACATCGGTTCCATCAATTTTAAACAGATTTCCTCCTTTACTTACTACAGCATTATCTGATACATAAATGTTTGTTATAGTACCACTTGCTGGTCCTTTAACTGTAACCGGAGAATTAATTGATAGAATTCCCATTCCTAATGAAGTCCCACTAAGACTTACTGTTGCAGTAGCACCAACAGGTAAGGAATCCACAACTAATATATCTGCTGTATTATTGCCTTGCCCCATTTTAGGAGCATTAACATGACCTACTACAGTTGTACCATTAGCAACTACAGTTACCGCATCTCCTTGATTTAAAGTAACATTTGAAGCATAACTTATACTTGCTTTTAAAAATCCATCTGATGATATAGTTATTGGACTACCTAAAGCACCAGCCGTAGATAAATCATCCCCCACAGAAATATTTACAAGCTTTACACGTCCAGCAGTAGGTGCCTTGGTATACAAAGCTTCCCTGCTTTTAATTAGCTTATTTAAGTTCGATGTTTGGGTATAAAGAGCATTTTGTGAACTCTGAACAGTTATAGCAGAGTTTGGATCTGTAACAACTGCTAATACTTCACCAGTTGTTATAGTGTCACCCTCTTTAACAGTTAAAGCAGTTAGTGCTCCAACTGAGGCAGGCATCAAATCAGCTTGTGCTCCATTAGAAACAGTACCACTACCGCTTATACTTGTACTTATGCTACCTAGTCTTACAGTAGTTGTGGTAAATTTAGTATTAGGAGCATTCTTTACCCCATTGCTATATATTGTATAACCAGTAAATGCGCCTACAAGTAACACAACAATCATACCAGTTATTATTAAGTTTCTTATTTTTCTATTTTTAAATACTTTAAAATTAATTTTCATTAATTCTCCCCTCCATTTTATCTTCAACTTTTATGTCATACTTTTGCATTCTGTATATCAAAGCTGATCTAGTTATCTTAAGTAGCTCCGCTGCTTTGGTCTGATTTCCAGAACTCAGCTCTAGTGCTTTAACTATAAGACCCTTTTCAATACTCTCTAAATCAATACCTTCCTTAGGAAAATAAATAATATCTCTGCTTTCATTTTTCGTACCTTGAAGTATCTCCCTAGGTATATAGTTAAGTTTTAAAATTGGATCCTGACTTAATATAACCATTCTTTCAACTACATTTTCAAGCTCTCTAATATTTCCTGGCCATCTGTAAGCACTTAATAACTCCATAGCCTCCTTGGATATACCAACTATTCTTCCATGAAGATCAAAGGTTTTTATGAACTCATTTGTTAAAGCCTTAATATCTTCTTTCCTCTTTCTAAGTGGTGGTAATTCTAAAGATATAACATTTAGCCTATAATAAAGATCTTCCCTAAAGGTTCCATCTGAAATTGCCTTTGCCAAATTTATATTTGTGGCTGCAATAATTCTGAAATTAACCTTTATTGTGCTATTTCCTCCAAGTCTTTGGAATTCTTTTTCCTCTAAAACTCTAAGAAGCTTTACTTGCATATTCATACTTATTTCGCCTATGCCGTCTAAGAAAATCGTACCATCCTTTGCGAGTTCTAATCTTCCTGGTTTTCTTTGAATTGCTCCGGCAAAAGCCCCCTTTTCATATCCAAAAAGCTCTCTTTCTAATAAATTTTCTGGAAGAGCTGAACAATTTATAGCTATAAAAGGATTGTCCTTTCTGCTGCTTAATTTGTGAATTTCTCTACCTATCACCTCCTTGCCAGTTCCACTTTCTCCATTAATTAAAACTGTAGCTTGACTGGAAGCAATTTGGGGAAGAATGTCATATATTTCCCTCATTATGATGCTTTTACTCTCTACATTTGTTCTTGCTCCAGCCGTTAAAGCCTGACTTCGTAAGAAGTTTACTTCATTTTTAAGCCTCCCCATCTCTATTGCCTTTTCAGCTGTAAAGAGTAACTCATCAACATCAAAAGGCTTTGTTATATAATCAAAGGCACCGGCTTTCATACTAGCTATGGCAGTATCAATACTTCCATGAGCTGTAATAATAATTACGGGTATATCTAAACCATTCCCTTTAATCTCCTTTAAAATATCCATTCCATCATAATCTGGAAGCCTTAAATCTAGCATAATTAAATCAGGATATTCCGTATCAATAAGCTTAATTCCTTCCGTACCAGTTAGAGCTGTGACAATTTCAGCATCACTTTTACTAAAGGCTTTTTTAATGATCCAGCCCATATATTGTTCATCATCAATCACTAATATCTTTGCCATTCTCACCAACTCCTTTGATAGCTAGATTTTTGCCATCTAGCTTCCTTGGCAGATATATAATAAAGGTGGAGCCTACTTTTTTCAGACTCTCTACTTGTATAAATCCTCCATGCATCTCTATGATACTGTTACTTATAGCAAGTCCAAGACCAGTTCCATTAGGTTTAGTTGTATAATAGGGGTTAAAAATACTTTTAAGGGTAATTTCATCCATTCCAATTCCATTGTCTTTAAATATAAGTTTAATCCACTTTCCATCAAATTCTGTTTTAACAGTTAATATCCCACCATCGCCCATAGCTTCACAACCATTTATGATTACATTCATGAGCACCTGTTTTATTTTATCTACATCTATAACCATTTCTGGAATACTTTCATCAAGTACTAGTTCTAATTCAATTTTTTTATCTCTTATATAGTGCTTAGTGAAGGTTAAAATGTTTTCCATGATTTTATTTATATTTGCCTGAATAAACATTGTCTTAGAGGGCTTAGCATAATCTAAAAGCTCCTGTATTACCTTACTTTCCCTATTAGATTGTTCTTTTACCACTTTAATATACTCATTTAACTCCTCATCACTGCCATATTCTCTTTCCATAACCTGTACTGTGGCACTGATTATTGCTAAGGGATTTCTTATTTCATGGGCCACTCCGGAAATTAGGTGTCCTAAGGCAGCAAGCTTTTCTGATCGAGCTAACTGTTCCTCAAGCTTTTCCTTCTGAGAAAGGCTCCTAGCCATTTTATTTATAGATTCTGCTACCTGTCCTATCTCTCCACCTATAGGTTCAATCTGATAAGATAAGTCCCCTTCCATATATTTTAGGCCTTTAAGGATGCTATTCACATTGCCAGCCATTTTTTTTAAAATAAAAATAACTATAACCAATCCTAAAAGAAGAGAAATTAAGGTAATGATAAATACTATATCTTTAGAGCTTCTATTCGAAGCTATATCTGGATGAATTATTGTTTCCCCCCAGGCTACCGCTATTACCTTATTATTCCTTATTATTGGATGTAATACCCTTATAATCTTTGTATTATTTAATACCACATTCTGTATTTTATTTTTTTTACTTTCAGTAACTAAGTTCAAATCTGTTTTCAATAAACTATCTATCTGGTTAAATCTTCCAAAATACCCATTATTGTTTGGAGTAGCTACATTATTATATTGTTTTAACACACCATAGATATAGCTATCCTTTGTAGAAGGAATATAGAATCCTACTCTAATACCGTTTAAGATTCCTGCTAAAGGCTCTGTTATAAGCACTAGTCTCTTATCTAAATAAGAAGGGTCTATAGGTGTAGAAGGTGTATTTATATCTTTAATTAAATTTTCATCAAATGCTTTATCAACATATAATGCGAAACTATTTAGACTTTCAATTTGTTCTTGCTCAATAATTCTTTCTGTTCGAGCTGAAATAAGAACATTATAAACAAGTGCACCGGATGGTATAATGAGTATTATAAGTAGAATACTCATTATTTGAAATCTTAAACTTTTATTAAAAAACCACTTCAATACTACAGCTCCTTTTAAAAAATACCATTGTTTGAAAAGCCCTATTAATTATGTGATTTAACATATATATTCCATGTATCTACTATGAAATATATTATATCATAACATTTCCCCATCAATTCTTATAATTATATTAAAAAAACTGTCTGATAACAAACAGATAAGTTTGTTATCAGACAGTCTATATATTTACCCTTTAAAATTGAAATAATTTACCTATAAGCATTATTATAAACATAACAGTTCCCGATAATATGGCAGCTACAGGTATGGTAAATACCCAAGCCCAAACTATCTGCTTTGCAACGCTCCACCTCACAGAAGTAAGCCTTTTAGAAGCTCCTACCCCCATTATAGCAGTGGATATTATATGGGTTGTACTAACAGGAGCCTTAAACATAGATGCGGTAAATATTATTACTGCTGCTGAGGTTTCTGCTGCAAATCCATTAACTGGTGCTAGATGAGCCATATTAACACCCATAGTCTTAATAATCTTCCAACCTCCGATGGAGGTTCCTAAAGCCATAGCCAAAGCGCAAGCCATTTTTACTTCCACCGGAATATAAAAGGTACTAATTAATCCCCCTGAAAAAAGTGCTAAAGATATAACTCCCATTGATTTCTGAGCATCATTTAAGCCATGATTTAAGGCCATTGCTGCGGCGGAAGCTATTTGGGCTTTTGAAAAAACCTTAGTTACAGTAGCGGGTCTCACCTTTCTTAATATCCAGTTCAAGGCTATCATGAAAAGAAATCCTATTACAAAACCAAGTATTGGTGATAAAATAAGGGGTATTATAACTTTTTCTAATAAATTTCCCCATTGAACTACTTCAAGGCCATTTTTATGGTTAAAAACATTATAAACTACTGCTGAACCAATAAGACCACCAATCAAAGCATGGGATGAACTACTTGGTATCCCATAATACCATGTTATTAAATTCCAAGCAATTGCTCCAAGCAAGGCTCCTATAATAACATATTCAGCTACAAGATTTGTATGTATTATATCACTACCTACAGTCTTTGCAACACTGACGCTTATAAAGGCGCCAAGAAAATTTAACATTGCGGACATGATTATAGCTTGCCTTGGTGTGAGTACTCTAGTTGCTACAGAAGTTGCAATTGCATTTGCAGTATCATGAAAGCCATTGATGAAATCAAAGATAAGAGCTAGAACTACTATTGTTATTGTTATTACTAAAACAAAACTAGGCATGTTTCATTACAATCCCTTCAACAATATCTGCTACATCCTCACATGCATCTAATGTATTTTCAAGATGCTCATATATCTCTCTCCATTTGATTATCTCAATTACTGGAATATCTTCACTAAATAATTTCGTTATTGCTTTTCTATATAACAAATCCCCTTCTTCTTCAATCCTATTAATATTAATTATTGTTTCCTTAAGCTTATTAAATTTTTTAGCTACCCTTAATTCCTTCATTAATTCAATGACACTTTTACAACATTCATCTATTAAAATGGAAATCTGTTTTGCTTCTTCCGTAACGGAAGTTACATGAAACATAGCAAATCTGCAAGCTGCAGTTTCAATAAAATCTATAATGTCATCCATAACCCTGGCTATAGCATATATATCCTCTCTATCTAGAGGAGTTATGAAGGACAAATTCAGTGCCTTCAAGATTTTATGCATTTGCTGATCACCTTTATGTTCTAATTCTTTAAAGATCCTTTGCTTCTCTTCTGGATCTTTATAATCATGCATAAACGCAGTTAACATATTTGAAGTTTCATAAATGATATCCGCTGTTTCGATAAAATAATCGTAAAATTTGTCTTCCTTTGGAGATAAACTAAACATTTTATTCCTCCTAAATTTGTATACATAAAGTTTTTTACTTGTTCAAACAGGGATAATTATATCATAACTTTACCTACATTTAAACAGATGTTAACATTTGCATTGTAAGTTAACATAGATTTAACAATTCAAGTTAACATGGAATTAACTAAAACAATTTACAACAAATCGTTAAACATAAAAAAAGCTGCACAGCAGCTTTCTACAAAGTTCTCACACACTCTGACATATTTATATAGAAGGGTACTAGTACCCTTCTATATAATAAACTATTTAAGCAGCTTGTTCTTCTCTTGTATCCTTTTTAGAATATACAATTGCTGCTATAACTATTCCAATAAGAATTATTGCAACTATAGCTGTGATAACAGTTATTTTTTTCTGATTTACTAGAATCGGAGCAGCGATAACTGACACCATGTTTATAACTTTTATCATAGGATTTAATGCTGGACCTGCAGTATCCTTTAATGGATCTCCTACAGTATCACCAACAACTGCTGCCTTATGAGCTTCTGAACCTTTACCGCCATATAAACCATCTTCAACGATTTTTTTAGCATTGTCCCAAGCACCACCAGCATTTGACATAAATACTGCAAGTAATTGACCTGAAAGAATAACACCTGCTAAGCATCCGCCTAAAGCTTCAACGCCTAAAAGTATTCCAACAATTACAGGAATTAATGCAGCTATAAGAGTAAGCCCAATAAGCTCTTTTTGTGCTGATACAGTACAAATAGAAACTGCTTTTTGATAATCAGGCTTAACTTTGCCTTCCATAAGACCAGGTATATGGAACTGCCTTCTAACTTCATCAACAATTAGCATTGCAGCTCTAGCAACAGCGCCTATGATTAAGGAAGAGAATAACCAAGGTATAGCAGAACCAATCAAGGCTCCTATAAATACTTTAGGCTCAGAAATTCTGATACCGGAAGCTAGTAATGTTGCCACTGGTTTTACACCATTTTGAAGCTGAACATTAGTAACATCTGTTAAATATGATCCGAATAAAGAAACCGCTGCAATAACTGCAGATCCTATTGCCACACCCTTTGTGATAGCCTTAGTAGTGTTTCCAACTGCATCAAGATGATCTAGAACCTTTCTAGCATCCTTATCTAGTCCGGACATTTCTGCAATACCATTTGCATTATCTGCAATTGGTCCAAAGGAATCCATTGCAACATTGTTTCCTGTTAAGGTAAGCATACCTATACCAGTCATTGCAACACCATATAAAACATAAATTGGTGCCATACCACTATAAATTAATGTTGAAGTTAATATAGTACCAGCAATTACAAGTACCTGCCAAACAGCAACTTCGTATCCTGTACCAATACCCTTTAATATAAGAGTAGCAGAACCAGTTTTTGATGCAGCTGCAATATCTTTTACTGGCTTATAATGAGTGTCAGTAAAGTATTTAGTAAGCTCATCTAAAACTACAGCTAAAACAATACCCGCTCCAACTGAGAAAAATGCTCTCCATTCATGCATATAGAAATGTGCAAGAAAAGCAAAAGCTACTAAACAAATAGTTGCTGAAGTATAAAACCCTTTGTTTATAGCTGACATTGCATTGTTTTCTTTACCTTCAGTATCGCTACCCTTAACTAAATAAGTACCTATTACTGAAGAGAGAACACCAATACCACGAACAAGTAGTGGAAATACAATCCATTTAATGCTGCCTGTTAAATCAACAAGAGCAAGACCAAGAATCAAACCAGCTACAATTGTAACTTCATAGGATTCAAATATATCTGCTGCCATACCAGCACAGTCACCAACATTGTCACCAACTAAGTCGGCTATAACTGCAGCATTTCTTGGGTCATCTTCAGGAATTCCTGCTTCAACTTTACCTACAAGGTCAGCTCCAACGTCTGCTGCCTTTGTGAATATACCACCACCAACTCTCATAAATAGAGCTAGTAGTGTACCACCAAAACCAAAACCAAGAAGTACATCTGGAGATGCCATACCAAATATCATAAATATTATAGTACCACCAAATAGTCCAAGACCATCTGTAAGCATTCCAGTGATAGTTCCAGTTCTATAAGCTATCTTCAATGCTTCTCCAAAACTTCGTCTTGCAGCAGAGGCAACACGAACATTACCTTCAACTGCCATTCTCATGCCAAATTGTCCAACTGTTAAAGAAAAGAATGCACCCATAATAAAGGCTATTGCTCTTCCGAAACCTATAATTAATTTTACGTTATTAAGATTTGCATTTTTGCCACCAAATCTACTTATGGCTCCAGCTGAAGGTGGAACGATATAAACTGATAAAAACAATACAACGGCTAAAATACCTATTAGTGGAAGAATAGTTTTAAGCTGAGTTTTTAGATAAGCATCAGCACCATCCTTTATAGCATTCCAAACCTCCTGCATTTTTGCTGTACCTTTATCTTTCTTCATTACAGCAGTACGCAAGTACATTGCATAACCAAGTCCGGCAATAGCTATGAAAAAAACTACCCATAAAGCTACAAATTCGAACTTGGTTGTTTGTAGACCTCCCATTAAACATCATCCTTTCATTATGTTTTTATAATTAATTGATGTCAGAGTATGTGAAAACTCTGTTCTATTGGAGCAAGCAGAAAACGCTTAATTAGCATTTTGCCAACTTAACCCCATTTCTATATATTCTATAAATATTTCTATATTCCTTCTTTTTAATACAAATATTTATAAATTTTTTTAAAATGAAAAAAACAGGCCTTTTACAACCTGAGAGTATTCCCTTTGGGAATGACCACACATATATTTTTCTCAGCTAGGGTAAAATTGAGTTCCTTTGCCCATATTAGTTCTCCGTCAATGTTTACAGGGAATTCTTGCTGGGATTTTATACTAAATGCTTTAACTTTATTTAAACTAACTTCCTTTATACTTTCATGTTTTCCTTTTTTGTATTTTGATAATAGCATCAGTATCTTCCATCTTTTAAGCTGATTAACTAAACAAATATCCAAAAGTTTATCATCCAGTTTTGCATAAGGAAGAGCCATAAACCCTCCACCGTAGTATCTTCCATTTCCGACAGCTATAAGAACTATACTTTTCTTTTCCTTAATATCTTCTGTTTCTATTTCTACCTCAAATTTACTATTTTTTATCAAAGTTTGAAAAATACCAAAAACATAAGCTAAGCTTCCGCTTATTAAAGGTAGCTTCTTAAAGCCTAAGGTACTTTCTACCACCTTTGCATCAAAGCCAATGGAGGCTATATTTATAAAATATCTGTCATTAACTTTTGCAAAATCAATTTGACTTTCTTCCCCTTCAATAGTTTCAAGCAATATATCCTTTAAGTTTTTTCCACTACTATATAAGGAGCGAATAAAATCGTTTCCAGAGCCAGCAGGAATAATAGCTAAGCTACTATCGCTTTCTGCCATTCCGTTTAATACCTCATTTAAAGTACCATCGCCTCCCACTGAATAAACTCTATAGTTTCCCTTTTCAACATACCTTCTAGCTATTAAAGTAGCATCCCCAGGCCCTTTGGTTTCTTCAATAATGTATTCTTCATTCCTATCTTTGAAGTATTCCTTAATTAAAGGTATCACGTCTTGAGCATGTCCCTTTCCAGCCATGGGGTTGACAATAAATAAATGCTTCATACCTTGCCCCTTATACTTTAGTATTTTTAACTTTCTTATTTGGAATAAAAATAGTAAATATTCCACCTATTCCTATACATGAATAAAAGGTTATTATCCTCCAAAGAAATATAGCAGGAACTATATCCTTCTTAAAAAATATACTAAAAAGAAAATAAAACCCCCCCTCAGCACCACCTTCACCACCAGGAAGTGGTACGATTGAAACTATCATCATAACAAAAGTTTGGGCAGCTAACATGTTCCAAAACGTTGCTCCATTTAGGTTAAAACTTCTATATATACAATAAGGGATACTGTAAAAAGATAAAAGTTGAAAAGCATTGCAAAGGACAACCTTTATAAGAACTTTAAAGTTTTTTGCTATAAGCTCTGCATTGTCATGAAAATCCTTTAAGTTATTTTCTATATGGCTCACATTTTTGTTTACATCCTTAACCAACCTAATTTTACTCAAAATCTTTAATATCGCAAACAAAAAACTTCTTGTTACCTTTTTATTTATAGAAAACATTACAGCGGCCATAATTATACCTGTATTGAATAAAAAGCCTAATAAACATATATAAAATAAGTGAGGCATCATGGAATTAAAATATCTGAATTTCATTATTATAATTGCAAAGGAAAATAAAGTTAATATAGACTGATGAATAACAAATTTCATCATTAGTATTGAGCTTGCAGAACCAGCCTCGATTCCTTCACCAACAAACATATAAAATAAAGAAGGTTGCGCTCCAGTCTGATAAGGGGTGACTGAGCCAAAAAATTGTCCTACCATAGCTGCTTTAAGCGACTGTAGGGGCTTTTGAGCAGGGAAAAGATACCTTGTAAGATTATGAATAATCAATGTCTCTAGCAGCCAATATAATAGCATGAGCACTGCAGCAGCTATTAACCATTCAACTCTTATAATCTTTAATATATCTTGGAATCTTCTAAGCCCATCTTGAAATATAAAAAAATAAATTAGAAATAATAAGGATACTATAATTATTGTTATATTAAATATCTTGTTTTTCATGTTTACTCCAAACTCCATATCTCTTAAAAACTAATAAGAAAATATAAATTTTAATAAAATATCTTTAATCATAATTTAATAATGGTACTTTGTAAAGCTAAAAGAAGTATTTACTAATTTATGTATATACTACCGAAACTTACTTACTTATTTAGGTATCGCTGATACTATTATGAGTATACTAGTCAGTGAATATACTAGTCAATGAATATGCTAAAGAGGTGATCTATATGAATAAAAAAATATTTTATTGCCTTATAACTCTCCTAACAATATTATTTATGCCTTCTTATACTAATGCAAATCAGCTATTTAATCAAGCTGGTGAAAATTTATCAACTAAGGAATATAACTGGTATATAACATTTAATAAAAATATACCTCCCTTTCCACCAAAGGAAATTAATAATTACTTGGAAAAATACGACGTACATTTTTTAGGAGACACCTCCAAGAAAGTATTGTATCTAACCTTTGATGAAGGATATGAAAATGGTTATACTGAAATAATACTGGACATACTCAAAAAAAATAATGTTAAAGCAGCTTTTTTCGTGGTTAAACCCTATATCTTATCAAATAAGACTATCATAGAGAGAATGTACAAAGAGGGACATTTAGTTTGTAACCATAGTTCATCCCATCCGTCCATGGCAAAGGTAACAGACTATGCAAAATTTCAAAAAGAATTTAGTGATGTGGAAACAGCCTATAAGGAAGTTACCGGAAAGGATATGATCAAATTATTTAGACCGCCTATGGGCAAATACAGCGAGCTATCCTTATCTAATACGAAAGTATTAGGTTACAAAACTATCTTCTGGAGCTTTGCTTACATGGATTGGCTTGTGAATAAACAACCCACAAAAGCTTACGCATTAGATAAAATACTCAATAGAACCCATTCTGGAGAAATAGTTCTACTTCATGCAGTATCTAAAACTAATGCAGAAATCTTAGATGAAGTTATAACCACTTGGCATAAAATGGGTTATACTATAGAGACTTTGGATAAGATTAAATAATCTTATCAGGGACGCACCAATGACTTGGTGCGTCCCTGTTTTAAATTTTAATAATCATCTAAATAAGAGCTTTTCTTACCATTTTGCTCCCAACCTAGCAACGCATCTAAATTTGCATTGGTTGCAGCTCGGAAAATACTCTTATCTACATCCTTATTATCTTTTTTAAGATTTTTGATCAAATCTTTTATTTCATAACGCTTATTTCCAATTCTCTTAGCAGCTACCATACAAGCACAATTCAAAGGCAATATTCCTGATTTTTTTGTGAATCTTTCAATAGCTATTTCTTCTATATAATAAAGTGGTCTTATAAGTTCAATACCCTGAAAATTTTTAGATTTAAGCTTTGGAAGCATTGTCTTAAAGCAGCCTGCATAAAGTACATTTAATAAAGTTGTTTCTATTACATCATTAAAGTGATGTCCTAGAGCTAATTTATTGCAACCTAATTCTTTTGCTTTGTTATATAAGGCACCTCGCCTCATTTTTGCGCATAAAAAGCAGGGATAATCCTTAGATATCTTATTGGTAATCTGAAATATTCCAGACTCAAATATATTTATTGGTATATTAAGATACTCACAATTCGATATTAGAAGTTCCCTAATGTTTTCATGATAGCCAGGGTCTGCAACTATAAACTCTAGTTCAAATTTAATTTCACTATACTTTTGAAGCCTTTGCAGTAGCTTTGCCATTATCATACTGTCCTTACCACCAGATATAGCAACAGCAATCTTGTCATTTCCCTCAATCATTTTATATTCTTTAATTGCTTTTATGAATTTAACCCAAATAGAATTTCTATAGGTTTTTGTTAAACTATCCTCAATTTCCTTAAGTGGCTTTCTCTCGCCCTCAGGTATAAGCACATTACAAAAGCTATTAATGTCCTCCATGCTTTCACCTCTTATATTTAAACTTTAAGCCTTAAAGGGATTTTCATCCTTATATAACATGCTGGCTGGCTGATTAAAGGAAACATCACTTACTCCAAGAAGCTTCATTGTTTCAAATAATATTTTGCCACTATGTTTAAAGGCTATTCCTGCATGATGAGGATATCTTTTCCCTATAAGCACATGCCTATAAAATCTCCCCATTTCCTTTACTGCAAAGACCCCAATTCCTCCAAAAGAGCAAGGATCCATATCTATTATTTCTCCTTCAGCAACGTAACTTCTTAAAGTTGCATCAGCCGTGCTTTGAAGCCTAAACAAAGTTATATCTCCTGGCATAATTGTGCCTTCTAAGGTTCCTCTTGTTATATCTGGTTCCTTATCCTTCTCTAGTAATCTATGCATAATAAGCTGATATTTTAAAGTGGCATTCTTCATGCAGCTTGCAGCTGTATTTCCACAATGAAAGCCCATAAATAAATCCTTAATGATATATCCTTTAAGTTTTTCAGAATTCTTTTCATACATATCCTTTGGAACAGTATTATTAATATCAAGTAAAGTTGGGGGCAAGCAAGTAGCGCAGCTTATAATATATTCACTTAATGCTCCATAAATATCAGTTTCACAGGCAACTGGTATTCCCCGTGCTGTTAGTCTTGAATTTACATAGCAGGGTACAAAACCAAATTGAGTCTGAAAAGATGGCCAGCATTTATTTGCAAATATAACATATTCACTAGCACCTTTGTTGTTTTCAATAAAATCAAGCAAAGTAAGTTCATATTGAGCAAGCTTAGGTAAAATTCCTGGGTAACCATTACCAGAGGAAAGTTCCTCCTCCATATCCTTAACTACCGCTGGAATTCTAGGATCCCCCTTATGTTTATTAAAGGACTCAAATAAATCAAGCTCTGAGTTCTCCATAATTTCTACTCCAAGATCAAATAAGGGCTTGATTGGAGCATTGCAGGCTAAGAAATCCTGAGGTCTTGGTCCAAAGCTAAAAATTTTAAGCTTTTTAAGTCCTAAAAGAATCCTTGCTATATTTTCAAAATCCCCAATCATAACTGCTATTTCTTCAGCAGTTCCTACTGGATATTCCGGAATATATGGGGTAAGCTTTCGAAGTGCTAAATTATAGGAAGCATTAAGCATCCCACAATAGGCATCTCCACGTCCATTAATAAGGTTGTCCCCAGATTCTTCGCTAGCTGCTACAAACATTACAGGTCCATCAAATTTCTGAGCTAGCATTGTTTCTGGTCCCTCAGGTCCAAAATTGCCTAGATAAATAATAAGGCTATTTACTCCAGCACTTTTAAGCTCATCCAATGCTATTAATAAATGCTTTTCATTTTCAACAATAGTTTTAATTTCAATTACATTAGTATTTATAGCTTCACAGGCACTCTTTACTGCACCTCTTCTTTTCTCACTTAGCTCAGCTGGAAAGCAGTCCCTGCTTACGGCTACGAGTCCTAATTTAACTTCTGGCAAATTAATCATATATAAACCTCCAATAAAAAATATAAACTAATTATACACTTTGTTTCTTGTACGTACAACACAATATCAACTCTTCAAAACATTATGCTCTAACCATTTTCCCTTTTGTACCCTGGTAAAATATAATATTCCTCTTACAACCCAGTCTGTATACATTCCAAGCCATACTCCAACAAGACCAAACTTCAGAACTATTCCCAAAATGTATCCAAAAGTTATACGAAAAACCCACATCCCAACTATAGTGGTGGTCATAGTATATTTTGCATCACCTGCGCCTTTAAGGCCAGAGGATAATAAGAAGGAAAGTGGCCATATAGGTGTAAATATTGCATTCATACGTATAATGCTAGTAGATAGCTTTACTATTTCAGGATTCTGGTTATAGAGTGATACAATATGTCCTGCGAAAGGCACTACAATTAAGCTTAGAAGCGTCATGGATATCACTGCAACAACATTCATATAATTTAATGACTTCTTTGCTTCCTCCTTCTTGCCTCTACCGATTTGTTGACCTACTATTGCAATAGCAGTGGTACTGAGGGCAATACCCGGAACATTGAGCATTGAAACGATTGATCCGCATATAACATTTGATGCTATAGCAACTGTTCCCATACCTACGATATAAATCTGAGTTAAAAGCTTTCCCATGTTAAATATTAAAGATTCAACGCTGGCAGGAACTCCTATACCAAAAACAGGAGCTAAAAGTTCCTTATTAAATTTGAAGCTTTTAATTTTTGTTAATTTTATTATTTTAGACCCTCTAAGAAGCACAATGAGCACTAAAAAGGCTCCTGCAGTTCTTGCAATTGCTATTCCTATTGCAGCACCTTCAATACCCATGCTTGGAATAACTAATGTAAAGTTTTTGCTATTAAGCTGCATACCATTTATAAAGGTATAGCTTAATATAACATTTAAAAAATTCATGAATACTGTTATTTTCATTGGGGTTTTTGTATCCCCCGCTCCTCGTAACACTCCATTAGACATTAAGTCTATTGCTATCATTGGATAAGTAAGTAAAGTTATTCCTAGATACATGTGAGCATTTTTTACAACATCACCTTGAGCTGAACCATACAAAAATGATATTACTGGAGCTTTAAATATCCATAATAATAGAGTTACTGTTAAAGAAATCAAAATACTTGCAAATAAAGCTTGTTTCACAGACTCATTTGCCATCTTTAAATTGCCTTTACCAATATATTGAGCAACTACTACAGTCGCCCCCACTGCCAGGGCGGAGAAGAAGGCAATAAATATGTTATTAACTGAATCAACCATACCAATTGCTGAAACAGCTTCCTTCCCAATATTTCCTGCCATCATTGTATTTACCATACCTAAAGATAGCACCAAAACCTGCTCTGTGAGAATCGGGATTGCTAACCTGAAAACGTCTTTTCTTATTAATGTCATTCTCATACCTTCGATTATCTGCATATTTTACTAATAAAAGTAATTGATTTGTATAAAATATTGTATATATTAAAGATTCGACATATAATTCTCCTATCCTTCAAGAGAATTCTGGTTTTTTTATTATTTAAAATTAAAGGAAATAACATTAAAAATAGAAGTATAATAAAAGAAGAGGTGTTAAAATGATAAATTATGCTCATAGAGGTGCTAGTGGCTATTATCCGGAAAATACTATGCTTTCCTTTGAAAAAGCGCTTGAAATGGGTTCAAGTGGAATTGAAACAGATGTGCAGTTATCCTTAGATGGAGTACTTGTGCTCATCCATGATGAAACCTTAGAGAGAACTTCAACTACTAGTGGCTATGTTAAAAATTACAGCTATTCCTCCCTAAAGAAACTGAATGTTGGGTCTTATTTAGATGAAAGCTTTAATGAATCTATACCTACACTTGAGGAATTATTAATATTTGCAAAAGGAAAAAATATTATATTAAATTTAGAATTGAAAAATGGTATCATAGCTTATGAGGGCCTTGAGGAAAAAGTTATAGCTATGATCTGCAAACATAATATGGAAGATGTGGTTATACTCTCAAGTTTTAATCATTACTCTATGGTTAAATGTAAAGAGCTTTCGAAAAATATTAAAACCGGCCTTTTATATATGGAAGGTTTGTATCATCCTGAAAGCTATTGCAAGATGGTAGGTGCTGATGGAATCCATCCCTTTTATTTATCTATAGATGATGAAATAACAAAAGCTTCCTTAAAGGAAGGTCTTTTAATAAATCCTTACACTATAAATGACAGAGACTTAATGAAAAAATATATTTCTATGGGAGTATCTGGGATAATAACCAATTATCCAGACATATTGTATAGCCTATTAAATAGCAAATAATAGAATTTTCCCGTTCTAAGCTGAACTGGGATACACCTTTGTTACACAAAGGTGTATCCCAGAATTAACTATTCTAAAGCAGTTTTTAAATCCTCTATTATATCCTCAACATTTTCTATTCCTACAGATAATCTTATAAGATCTGGCTCTATTCCTGCCTTTAAGAGTTGCTCTTCATTCATTTGTCTATGTGTTGAACTTGCTGGATGAAGAACTAATGTCCTAACATCTGCTACATGAACAACAATAGACGCAAGCTTTAATTTATCCATGAACTTAATGGCATTTTCTTTTCCACCTTTAATTCTAAATGCTATTACTCCACTAGAACCCTTAGGAAAATACTTTTTACTTAAGGAATAATATTTATCTCCTTCTAGGCCTGGGTAGCTTACTGAGATTATATTTGGGTTCCCCTTTAAAAACTTAGCTACCTTAAGTGCATTTTCAGAATGTCTTTCCATTCTTAAATGAAGAGTTTCTATACCTAGATTTGTTAAAAATGCATTGTTAGGGCTCATACAATTACCCATATCCCTCATAAATACCACTCTGGCTCTGGTTATGTACGCTGCTCTTCCAAAATCCTTATTAAATATTAAGCCATGATAGGATTCATCAGGCTCTGTAAAATCAGGGAACTTTCCATTATCCCAGGAAAAGTTTCCTGAATCTACTATTACTCCTCCAATACTAACAGCATGTCCATCCATATACTTAGTTGTGGAATGTATAACTATATCTGCTCCAAATTCAATTGGTCTACATAATATGGGAGTTGCAAAGGTACTATCAACAACAAAAGGAACTTCATTTTTATGAGCTATCCTTGCAAATTTTTCTAAATCTAACACGCTAATCTTAGGGTTTGCAATAATCTCTCCAAAAATAGCCTTTGTAGTAGGCTTAAAAGCCTTTTGAATCTCCTCCTCGCTACTATCTTGATCTATGAAAGTTACCTCTATACCCATCCTTTTTATTGTGATAGAAAAAAGATTAAAGGTTCCACCATATATAGTTGAGGATGAAATCAGATGATCACCGTTTTTACATAAATTTAAAATAGCTATCAAAGTTGCTGACTGACCGGAAGAGGTACATAAGGCTCCAACCCCTCCTTCTAAAGCTGCAATTTTATTTTCAAGAGCTTCCACAGTTGGATTGCTGATTCTACTATACATATGTCCAGCTTCTGCTAAGTCAAAGAGCTTTGCTACCTGCTCTGTAGATTTATATCTATAAGTTGTGCTTTGATATATTGGAAGTACATGGGGTTCACCATTTTTTGGCTTATACCCTTCCTGTAGACACTTTGTTTCTATTTTCCATGATTCCATGTATACACCTCTATTTCTTTTATTATGCTATATTAATACTATTCCTATCTGATACATTGTCAATAAATTTGCTTAATATTTGTTGATAATTTAGTACTTCTTTTTTAAAAATCATTTGATACACGAGGCCTTTGTAAAAGCATTCCGCCCTCACCATGTACATGTTTTAGCTCATTATTAAAAATATTATAGCCAGGATGTTGTTCCATTATGTCCAGTATCTCTATTAGTTTTACTATAAACTCCCTGGTATTTACCTTTAAGCCTTCCTTTGATCTTTTTAAAGCTAAGGTTGCCCAGCTCTTTATTGCACTGCTGCTGGTAGTAGGCTCCCAATTATAAGCTAGCTTATGTAAATATAAAATTTTTTCTGTAAGGTCTAAAAGTTCATTACTATTTAGCTCGTTTAACCTCATTATGGTCTGTCTCATATCTGATAAGGATGAACTTTTCTTATCGATAGCATCTCCAAGCCTTTGAGCTAATGCAATATAAGATTTTGCACCCTTTTCCACATTAGAAAAAAACTCAGGAGTGGCGCCAAAACAAAACATACAATTGGAGAAGTCCTGGCTGCTGCAGTTATCTATTAGGTATCTTAAGTTTTCAAAAGAGGTTTTTCTTATATCAGAACGAAGACTCATTAATAGCTCAATTTCGTCTACCGCTATCAATATTCCACCATAGCCCATTAGCTTTAATAGCCTTAAAAAGGCTTTAAAAAAGTCCATTGAATTTTCCTTGTCAATATTTCCTTTAACTTCAAACCTTACCTTTAAGCCTATTGGAATGTTTTTTTCTCCCTTAATCCAAGAAGCCGCAGCATTTGAAAGCTCTATATCCTTGCTTATTTTAGCTTTTATATATGCTAAAAAGGCTCTGGAAAAAGAGCTATTATAATCATTTAAGCTCTCCACTACCTGATTTATTATTAGGGCTGCTTCTTCTCTATTATCCATTGACACAAGTTTTTCAATCCATCTATCAAATATTTCCTCAAAGCATGTACCAGCTTTGCTGTCATCCTTAATTTGTAAGTTATGCATTAAGCTATAATAAAAATTTCCAAGATCGTTAAATCTCATGCCACTATCGATTTGTAGCCTTGATACTACAAAATTTCTTTTTAAGGCTTCCTCAGTTGCTAAATTGATGATAAAGGTTTTACCGCTTCCATACTCTCCACAAATAAACTTGACTACACCGGCCCCTTCCTTTGTTAAATCTAAGCATCTGCTTATCTCTAATTTATGAGCATCCCTACCCACACATAAGTCCACAATATTATTACTTGGATTTATTCCCATCTTTAGCGAATTCAATATACCTAAGGCTTGTACCTTACCAATAATCATTACATAATCCTCCGAAAAATCACCTCAAGGGCAATTATATTATAATTATTTGCTTTATCTTAAAAACCGTTTACCTTATTAAAGTATAGCATAAAAAATACAAGTATCGACAATATTTTTATTTCCAATATAACATTATCAAGGTATAAAACTATACAAATCCACAAAGCAAATTGATTTGTTACATTATCTGTTATATACTCTATTATACATAGGGGGGATTAGCAATGGAGACTAAAGAAAATAGTTCCTTAGAAGATGCTTCAAGCTCTAAGCTAAAGCAAATTTTGAGTGGGTTTTATAAGGATAGAGATTTTACCTTATTTTTAATTGTAGGAATTTTTGCAGGTATTGCAGGGGGTATAAATTCAACCATTTTTAACAACTTTTTAAATGATACCTACAAACTATCAGCCAGCGGTCGTGGTTTGGTAGAATTTCCAAGAGAACTTCCGGGAATGCTTATAGTAATAGTTTTAAGCTTACTTTCATTTTTAGGAAATATAAGGACAGCAGTACTGGGAATGCTTTTAGCAGCTCTTGGAATGCTTGGCTTAGGATTATTTTCACCATCTTTTGCAGTAATGCTTATTTGGATGATGATGTTTTCTCTTGGAACCCATGTTTTCATGCCACTAGCACCAGGTATAGGTATGAGCCTATCTGAAAAGAAAAACTACGGGGTACGCCTTGGTAGATATAATGCTTACAGCCTTGCAGCCACAATAATTGGGTATACAATAGTTTGGCTAGGCTTTAAGTATTACCACATGAATTATGCTGGTGCTTTTGTCATAGCAGCAGTTTCATATGTCTTTGCTGCCTTTTTCTTAGGACTCATGAAAAAGCAAAAGCTTAGATCTAGGAAACCAAGATTTATATTTCGGAAGCGTTATTCCTTGTATTATACTTTAAGTATAGTTAATGGAGCTAGAAAACAAATATTTTTAACTTTTGCACCCTGGGTACTAATACAAGTATTTAATTTGACTCCTCCAGTCTTTGCTGTACTGGGTCTTATTATATCTTTACTTAGTATTATGACCAGAACGATTATAGGTAATGCCATTGATATTAAAGGAGAGAGATTTGTATTATCTTGGGAAGCGGTAGTACTTTTCGTATTATGTCTTGGCTATGCATTTGCAAAGGATTTATTTCCTGCTAGTATTGCAGTAGTTGTTATTGCAGGATGCTATGTGCTTGATAATTCTATGAGTGCAGTAGAAATGGCTAGATCAACCTATGTAAGGAAGATTGCCTTAAGTGCTGAGGATGTTATTCCAACTTTATCTGCTGGAACCAGCTTCGATCACGTAATTGCCATGTCTATTCCATACTTTGGTGGCTTACTATGGGTTACCTTAGGCTTTAAATATGTTTTCTTAGTTGCTGCAGGCATTGCAGTATTGAATTTCTTTTTATCCCTTAAAATCAGGATAGATTAAACTCACGGAAATAAGGCGGTAGACAAAATGCTTTTGTCTACCGCCTTATTTATTATCTACATCTTTAAAATATCTAGTTTATAGGATTTTGAACATTTTATAAAATACGGTCTGGATATCAACTTCAAAAATAGATTCCTCCATTTTAACTAGAACTGGTTCTATAACCTTCTTGGTTCTTATGTCAAGAAGCTTTTTATAACCATATATATGAAGCTTTATCTTCGTTGTATAGCCTAAAAAGGACTCTAGAATAAAGGTATCATTGTCATATAACAGTCAATACCTCAATAGGTAATGCTTGCACTTCCGCAAAATCATCTAGTACGGTTAAAGTATAGACCGTTCCAGTACCATATCCATTTTTAAGCAGTAATGAAAAATTATTATCTTCTTTTTTAGCTGCTACAAGGCAATTAGCTGCATTGTTCATATAACTGATTCCTGGGAAAAGAAGTTCCTTCTTGGAATTGTAAAAGCCTTTAAATACTGAGCCCATACCAGAGGTTATGCAAATATCTCCTCCCTTTAGAAGGTGAACTTTATGCTATACCAATTACCTAAAACAGGTTTAATTCTCTACATTTCTTATGGCTTATCTGCTTAGAACATTGAAGCACTGGTCATACCACTATCTACTATAGAAGTATATCCCATAAATCGTTGATTCCATTAGCTTATTCTAATAAAGCTTCATATTATTTTATATGTAATTTCCTGAATTATAAGATTGGTCTTACCAATTACTTCTTTAAATACCCTATAATATTTACATTAGGTACAAGGTTTAATACACTTTTTAGGCTATTTATGTTTATTGCTGCAATAACACAGGTAGCAGGGCCACTAGATTTCTTTAAATCCACCTTAATGCCCTCATTAAAATATGGAAGCATCTTATTATTTATGGCAAGCTGCTCTACTTCATATGCTATACCCTTAGAGCCAACAGGAACAATTTCATAAACACTTCCCTCTAAAAGAAGTTCTTTTATTGAGTTATAGTCTACTATTTGGTTATCATATGTAAGATTTATTTCATCGCCAAATTTAGGGAGGCCTATGCTAATAATCAAAGCCTCCTCTTTTACCCTATTAACTTTTAGCACACTATTTAAAGCAATACCTATAACTGTAATGCCTAGGGCAGTGGAATTGGTTATAAAATTCTCCTCTGTGCTTCCTGTAAGGATTATATCCTTTAAGCACGCTTCCTTAAGTTCCTCTAAAATGCCTTTTATAATTTCCTTTCCTGTAGGCTCCATTTCATTACAAATTGTGTTGGTTATAGTAACAACCTCAGCCCCAGTGGATAATACCTCAAGCAAGGCCACTCTGGTTGTAAACCTTCCAACATAAAAGGGAGGTACCTTTAAAACATCCATAGCTTTCATGCCTATACCACCACAGCTGTCGCAGGCTATCACCATTTTCTTCTTATCATCTATGGAGATAAGGCTTAAATCCCTTATCTTTTTTATTTCCATTGCTTTATACTCTTTGGTAAGAGATTATAAATTAGGAAAGCTATAAATACATTTAAAAATGCATCAAAGGAAAGTACTGGAATCATTGCAGCTATACCAATTCCCATAATAGGTATAAGTATAAGTACTGATATAGGTCCGTTTAATATTACTGCTACAATACTTGAAAGTATTGTAGCAAGGGTTATATTCTTCTTAGAAAAAAGCTTGTATAAGCTGCCAAATACGTACATGGTAAGGGCCATCTCCACCATTATGATTAAATGAACTGGTACACTATAGGGAAACCCGCTGGTTATGGCGGAAAGAAGATGCCCTGCTGCCCCAATTATTGCTCCATATTTAGGTCCTAAAATTAATGCACCTAAAAATGCTGCCATGGAATCAAAAGCTATACTTTCAGCTATTTTTAAATTTGCTCCTATAAAACTTATTGCGATAAATAGTGCTAGTAATACTAAAGTTTTTGTTTTCATTGTTTTGTCCACCTTTTATCTTGATATGAATTTATATAACTATTCTAGCAATTTGTGGGTAAGCATTGCGGCCTTCTGTTTTCCTGTAGTACCTGAAGTATATAAAAATGTGGATACTGCATCCTCTTCAGAAAATTGAAGGATGGATAATCATAAAATTGGCTTCACAATCCTTGATAGAATAAACAATCTCTTCCATTGTAAGTTGAAGGTTAATTGGAACTATAATTCCCCCATTTTTTGTAACGCTCAAATATGAATAGATAAATTCAGGTGAATTAGGACAACTCAGTATTACTCGTTCACCCACTTTCACTCCCAGCTTCTTTAAAAAATTTGCATATTGATTTACTGTTTTATCCAACTGTTCATAAGTGATGCTGTTTCCCTTGAATTTTATCGCTATAGAATTAGCATTATAAACTTTTTTATAAATGTTGCCTACCATAATGACCCCCAAATAATATAATTTTATTATACTATATTCGCTTCGATATGAAAATATGAAAAAAGACAAAATCCTACACATTTTATATTGTAATTAATTTAAACAATTATATAAGTTATTAATAAAAGAAGATGATTTCTATGCAGAAATCATCTTCTCAATATTGTATAGGTTTTTATTCTGGCATTTTTCTTCTCTTCTTTATTTCAAATATTAGTACGAAAATACCTATCAGAATCAAAGCAGCGCCAAGATTTATAAGTATGCCCATATCAACAGTTGATCCTGTTTGAGGAAGGTTCGTAACTTGTATAACGAAATAATCACTACAATGGTTTATTTTAATTGTGATGTATCCATCTGTATCAACTATAGTTGATGTAACTGTTTCATAGGTGTTCTTATCTTCAAAGTACCTACAAATAGTTACTGATTTTCCTGACCAATCTTTGCTTATATATACTTTTATAGTTGCGATTCCTGGTAACTGGCCATTATAATTAAAGGAAAATGGTATTAACATTTCATCCTTTCCTGTGATTTTCTTTACCTTCGCAACTTCTTTAGCTCTTAAAGCATCTGTCACTGCTTTTAAGGATAAGTCTATGTCAGTAGTTACAATAGATTGAATATCTTTTCCATTAAACGTCCAGCTTATTCCACTCTTTTGAAATACAATGTTTTTATCAAGACCTTTAATGGCATTAAATAAAGCCTTACTTGCCATTGAATTAATAGTTAAGTCAACTTTAGTGGTTGAGTCAATGGCTGCTGCTTTATCAAGATTTGTTATGATAACTTCAGTTGCTTGAAGCTTATTATAACTTGTTATTAATGCCTTTTGTTCAGTAGAAAGTGCATCATATGCAGTACGTGCTGCAACAATGGCTGCCTTGTCTGCCAAAGTAGGTACTGCTGGAAGTGCTGTGATGGCATTATTAACCTCAGTAGGAGCCTCTACCTTTATTATTCCATAGGAATCAGATAGAGTAGTTTGTCCGCCCTCGATCTTATATGCCATGTAAGTTAACTTGTTACCGTCAATTGTTATCCCTGCAAATTGTTGTACAACTCCACGCTCTGGATCTCCATTAGTTTCTGGAGTGTATTTTGGATCTGCTGCAGGCTGCTCATTTCTTGCGAACAATGAGAAGTAATCTGCTAAAGTTACTTTAGCATTAGAGGTTTCTAACCCGTATACCTTAGGTCCAGCTGCATTAACAGTTATATACATCCTGCCAGCTGGATTAACAGCGTATTTAATTTGTTCTCCATTCATGCTTTCTGTTATTTCTGTAGTTGCCTGTGCGACTCCAGAAGCTAAGAACTTAGAACGGGCATAAGTGTGATCATGACCTTGAAATATTAGATCAATATTAAGTTGATCCATTATCGGTACTAATTGAGCACGTGATGCAATTATATCAGCATCATCCAAATGTTTTCCAGTTGTATAAATACCTTTATGCATACTAAGAATTTTCCATTGTTTATTAGATTTTGCTACATCTGCTTTTAGCCAATTTATTTGTGCATTTGAAAGTGGACCAGCACCTGAACTATTATCATTTGTATTAAGAACAATGAAATGTGCGTTACCATAATCATAAGAATAGTAATCACCTGTTGAAGTATTTTCTCCAGTTACTATTGGTAGGTTAAAGTGATCTACCAATACACTTGATGCACTTGATGCACTTGATGCATAAGTTTCATGATTACCAGCTGCAGGCATTATTGTTGTGTTTAATAAACTGTTAGTTGAATCATTTAATAACCAATCCCACTGTGATTCGGTGCCTCCAGTTTCTACAATGTCGCCAGTATGCACAATAAATTCAGCATTGTTAACAGTTTTTAATGCCTGCTCAATTGTATTTGCTGAAATAGTTGCTTCACTTGCATCAGCTGCTTGTGTATCTGTTAAGGCTATAAAGCTAAATGCCTTATTACCCGTAGGTGAAGTTTTGAAAGTTCCTACATTGCTCCAAGAGCTTGTAGTTTTGTCACCCACTCTGAACCAATATTGTGTATCTGCGCTTAATCCAGTTGCAGTTGATATATGCATAACTTCATCTTTGCTTGCTACGTTTTCTGAAAGCGAAGCATTGTTAGATGCTTTTGCACTACCATTAAACTCAGTGGCATTTGTGAAGTCAGGGCTTGAACTGGTCTTTTTAACTACCTGAACCTGTGAACCAGTTATTGATTTATCTGTATACCAGGTAAAGGCTTTAGTAGTGAGAGAATCACCATTTATAGTAACAGTTATCTTTTCAGGAATTGATGTAGCTTTTGGTGTTGCAGCTACACTTGCTGACATTAGAGAATTTGAAGCTCCATTTACTGATTGTACCCCATAATAATATGTTGTACCAGTAGTCAAGCCATTATCATCAAAGTTGCTTTCTGTAACAGCACTTGTATTTATTTTCGTATATCCTCCAGTTACAGTAGTTGATCTATATACATAGTATCCTGTTGCTCCTATTGCCGGTAACCAACTTAAATGAATTATGTTTGAAGCCTTAGTTATTGCGGTTAATTCAGTTGGTACTTTTGGAGCTGCTGAATCCAAAGTAGTAGTAGATAATTTCCAGTTATTTGATGTTGTTGGTGTTATAGTCTTATTATCTTGTACATATTTCATCATAAGACTTCTAACTTGGCCATCATCACCAAGTTTTTTAGCTGAATCATAAGTAACTATACTTGGATTAGTGTTACTTAACCCAGCGGCAGCCATAAAACCTCCGCCTCCATTGTATCTATAGTTGTTAATAGCAACCGTAAATACATCTGAGTCCTTAACTACATTACCATTAAACTTTAAGTTTTGTATCCTATTTCCAGATATTACACGTCCATTAGAGTCAAGTGTGCATGCTGATTGAGTTAAGTCAATATCATAACTTGCACCGTATAATTGGTCAAGATTGTAATCTGGGATATTGAGATTTGGATCTTTAGTTATTGAATCTGTTGAACTTGATACCTGTTTATAGTATCTGACTGTATATTCCATCCAATCCTTTACTTGCTTCCCCGTCATCTTTACTCCGTAAAGGAAGTTTTCATATACATATATGCCCATTATATCCTTAATAGTAATATTCCCAGTAGGAATATAGGCTGATAAACTTAATGGAGCTGCAATTGAAAGCTGTGTTCCAGCTGCACCTGCTTGAACTTTGTTTATTAACTCCATAATTTCAGTTGGTTGAGTTATTTGTTTGTCACCCTTATACTCTCCAGTAGATTGTCCAAGTATTGTTGCAGTATATTCTAATGTCTTAGCTTGGTATGGTGCAATTAATGATACAATATCCGGATCTTCAACTATTGTATTATCCATAGTTACATTTTTAGTTGCTACTGTTAGTTTGCTATCAGCATCATAATTCAAATCAATTTCAGAGACTTTATTTGCAAACTTTCCTGGTTCAATTACTGGAACAACTTTTCCAGCTGGATTTTTTAGAGCAAGATCATTTAATGTAGCATGGGTATGTCCTGCAATTATTGCATCTATCCCATTTACACTAGTAGCTATTGCTTTTATTTGGTTTTCTGGAATTACATCTGCTGCTCCTTCTTCTCCACTATGTGCAGCTAATATAACTACATCTGCTCCAGCAGCCTTCACTTTTGGAACCCACTTTTGCGCTTCAGTTACTAAGTCGTTAAAGTGTAATCCTGCAAAATGAGCAGGGTCTTCCCAGCTTGGTATAGTTTTTGTTGTGAGTCCGAGTATTGACCTATACCCCTTTTGATAGACATTAGGAACTCGTGCTATACTAAAAGTAGTGAAAGGGATGAAATGTATGGGTACTCAATATAGTACAGAGTTTAAATTAGAAGCAGTAAAGAGATTAGAAAAATCAGGAGAGACAATGTCAAAAGTGGCTGCAGATCTTGGAGT
>DATCIH010000033.1:0-30796 GCA_036507955.1 Clostridiaceae bacterium
GAACACTTTTTCTTTTTATCATAGTAGCCATCGACGATAGATACATAAATTCTTCCGGATTTTTGAGGAGTTCTTTTTAGATACATTCGCGACACCGTCCTTTGATATTACCTATATTATACCATAATACGATTTAATACGCTATACAATTACGACTAAAATATAAAATAAAAATACCCGAAACCACTAGCAGAATCAATGGATTCGGGTTATAGTAATCTAAATGTTGCTGCAAAACTAGGGAATCAATGGATTGGGGTTATAGTAATCTAAATGTTGCTGCAAAACTAGGGAGCTCCCTTCTATCCCTGATATTGTATTTGTGCTTTTATATTAACTGTGGTAAGCTGAGATTTTAGAATGCAAAAAATGTTTGCTTTTATTTAGGTGCAAGAAAGTCTTGTACTTTATAAATTTTAAAATATTTTTAATAAAAATAGAGGTAAAACAAAATGAATAAAGAACAAGAAAAAAAATGTCATCTAATAATCCATACTGCCTCCACCGGAGCCGCGGCGGTAGGAGCGGGGTTAGCTCAATTACCAGGATCCGACAATGCTATGATCGTACCTATGCAAGCTGGAATGATTTTATCTTTAGGAGCCGTCTTTGGTATTGAACTATCTGAAACTGTTGCAAAAACATTTCTAGCTACGACTACTGCAACTATGGTAGGTAGAGGAATCTCACAAGTTCTAGTTGGTTGGATACCAGGCATAGGAAACCTGTTTAATGCTACAACAGCAGCCGGAGTTACAGAAACAATAGGTTGGACTATAGCAAAGAACTTTGATAAATTTAAAGAACAAAATCTTTGATATTTCATTTGGTCAACTTCTGAATTCATGGAGGAATATAATATGGTATCACAGAATACAAACAAACAACCTATGCGAGTTAAACTAATTTTTAATCCTATAGCTGGGTCAAATGATGAATCACCAGTGCAGCTCATGGATGTGATTAAAGAAATGCAGGCCTGGAAGCTTATACCTGAACCCTATTTGATTGAACCGGATTGTGATCTTACTGAAGTGGTGAAGGACGCAATTGCAGATGGAATTCGTATGATTGTCGTTTGCGGTGGAGATGGTACAGTATCTTCTGTTGCTAGAGCCATGATTGGTAAAAAAGCTACCTTTGGCATTATCCCAGCGGGTACACGAAACAATGTTGCACTTAGCTTAGGTATCCCGACAGATATTCCTCAGGCAATTGCTATTTTGCGAAAGGGACGACGTATAAAAGTAGATATTGGCATCAGTACTTGTGAAGATATAAGTACACCTTTTATAGAGCTTTGTTCAGTAGGCTTGTTTTCAACACTTTTTTCAGCTGGAGATGATATTCAGCATGGTAATATTGCACGATTAGGCGATTTTCTCACATCGTTGACCACCACTCCGCCCTCTGAGATACATCTTTTGCTAGAGGATAAACAGGAAATCCAAAAGTTAGGACATATAGTATTAGTTTCAAACATGCCCTTTGTTGGTCTCAATTATCAAGTTGGTTCTCCAGATTCGTATAATGATGGCTTACTGGATGTGTTGTTTTTTGCTGATTTATCAAAACTTGATTTGATGGGTTATGTTATTAAAGGACCAGGAACGAGTAAGCAGGAGGATTCTCGTATTCAGCACTTCAGGGTACGCAAAGTAATAATTAATACTAATCCTGCTATGCCTATTATGGCGGATGGGATAAGCATTGGAGAGGGTTCGGTTCGAATAGAAGTACGTAAACATGCTTTGACTATAATGGCTGGAACATCACCAAATGAGTTAAATGAGTCCGGTGAAAGCCTTGAAAAATAAAGATATAATAAAATCTGAGGAAATCAAGATACCTGAACTTGAAATTAATGGGTTATGGAAGAAAATCATAAATAGAATAAGTCATGTTTCACATATTTTCTGGATAACTGGCATGACAGTTTTTTTAGTGATACTTTTGAAATTAATGCCATATTATACATGGGAAGTTATCTGGTCAAGTTTAAAAGCACAAAGGACTTTAGTTATCTTGGTGCTGGGTTTCAGTTTAGTAGCGGTCTCTCTGGTATGGTCAATCGGTCAGCGTATAGATGTTTGGGTTTTTATGTATTTTAATATGCATGGGCGAAGGTTACCTTGGATTGATTATATAATGCTGGGTTTTACCCAAATTGGTAATTTCATTTTTGCTTTGATGGTTGCCTTGATCTTGTTTTTAAGAGGGAACTCTCTTTTAGCTTTTGAGCTAATATTGGGCCTTTTGACCTTAGGGCTGATTGTTCAACTTATGAAAGTTCTTATTCACAGAACTCGACCATATATTAGGCTAAAAAATATACGCATTGTAGGTTCACGAGCTAGTGGTCGTTCATTCCCAAGTGGACATACTAGCCAGTCCTTCTTCATGGCAACATTGTTGTTACAATATTATCATTTTAATGTTTACGGATGTTTAGGGCTATATGCCATTGCATTGTTAGTTGGTATCACACGTATATATGTAGGGATGCACTATCCACGGGATGTAATAGCCGGTGCTATACTTGGCACGGCTTGGGGACTTTTGGGAGTGATAGTTAACAGTTATATCTTTATATGATCCTAAAGAAAAATGTCCACCAATTTTTAATCTATCAGATAAACTCCCAATTCTTTGTAAAATTTTAAATCAATAATATCATTTATAGGAAGCATATTGTCATTTTCATATTTATGGATTATATTTCTCATATCTTCACTATATATTCCATCTGCAGCACCATTAATATATCCTTTTTCTTTTAATATTATTTGTACCTCATAAACATCAGAGCCTATATCTCCTGGTTTTATACGACGGAAATTATTTCCGAAATTACCATTAGGACCACCCCATATCATTACCATAGTACCTATCTTAACCATATCATAAAGTTCTGAAACATCCTTATTATTCATACGTATACAACCATGAGAAGAATTCCAACCAATAGAATTTGGACGTAAAGTACCATGTATACCATACGTACCCCAGGGGACATTTAGACCCATCCATCTGCCACCAAACCCTCCAGTCCAAGTACCCTTATTTATAATCTGCCAATTTCCTATTGGAGATGGGGTGGAGGTTTTTCCTCCCCCAATATTGTAGGTCTTAATTACTTTCCCATCTTGAAAAACAGATAGAATATTTGAAGAAACATCTACCATTAACAAAATAGGCGACTTATCATTATAATTGGGAGAGGCAAAAACATTATGGCTAAAGCTAAAATATATAATTATCATTTCTATAAATAGTAAGGATAATAAAACAATAACTATCTTTGTAAATTTTGACACTAATTTCACTCCAATTAAATAATAGCTTATAAAGAATTAATATTGCTAATTTTTAAGGTATATTCCATATACAATTTAAAATAAATATGATACATTGTATTTATTCTTAATAATAGTAGAAGTAATAACATTACTTTTGATATTATTCAATATTATAGGAGATTTTATGGAGAAAACTAGATTTAATGCATTTGAAACTGTTTTGGGAAATGGAATACAAATTTGTACGATAAAAAGGAATACTAATGTAACGGCTATTCATATTGGTGTAAAAATAGGATCTTTATATGAAGCTGACGAAAATAAGGGAATATCTCATTTTATAGAGCATATGCTTTTTAAGGGCACGCTTCATAGGGATAATAAGACATTAAATGATGAACTAGAGGATAGAGCAGGAGAGTACAATGCTTATACAGATCATAATTCAACAGTATATAGTATAACTGCACTAGCGGAAGAAACTGAAAAATCCCTTGAGCTGTTATCTGATATGCTAATTAATTCAAACTTTCCGAGTGATGAGATTGAAAAGGAAAGAGGAGTTATTTTAGCAGAGATTAGATCAACCAAGGATGACATAGAGGATCTTAGCTTTAAGAAAAGTAAAGAGGCAGCATTTATTAAGGGCCCCCTAAGGTTTGATACTATAGGAGATGAAAAAACAGTTAATTCCTTTAATCAAGCTAGGCTTATTGAATATTATAAAATGTTTTATGTTCCAAATAATTGCTATATTTCTATTGTATCTCCTTTTGAACATAAGGATATTATTAAAATAATAAACAAATATTTCTTGAGTTGGGAAAAGAAAGATTTTAGAAGAAATGATATAATTGTTGAAGAAAATTACCCTTGCAAAAAAATTACTTATAAAAAGGATATAGAACAAAGCACAATTATATATATATATACCTTTCATAATTTGGATAGGAAACAAGAATTGGCCTTGAAGATTTTGAATCATAGGCTGGGAGAGAGTGCAAATTCTATTCTTTTTAGGAGCCTCCGGGAAGAAAAGGGTTTAGCGTATGATGTATTTTCACAAATGGATATAACTAATAAAGTAAAAACCTTATATATTTATACCTCTGTAAGTGAAAATCATATAGAAGAAGCTCTTGCATCAATAGATGAAGCAATAGTCGCTATAGTCAATAGGGAGATTATCTTTGATGCTAAAGTTATTGATTTAATGAAAAAGGTGTTAAAAACTGCTGTTTACTTTACTATTGAGGATGCCACGGATCTTAGTAATTATGTTCTTCATCAAAAGATCGATGAAGAAAGTATTTATGAATTTATAGAGGATATGACAAATCTAGATGATATAGAAGCTGAGGATATTTATAAGGTATCAGAAATAGTATTAAGGGAACCTACCATCCATATATTACGACCTAATTAGACAAAATAGGAAGTGCTAAATGAAATCTAAAATTACTAAAATAGAAAGTACAAGAAATAAGGATAGAGTAAACGTATATGTGGACGAGGAATATTCCTTTTCTGCAAGCCTTGAGGTAGTTTATAAGTGCAAACTGCATGTTGACGATGAAATTGAACTTAAGGAAATACAAGCTATTGCAGAGGCGGATAACTATCACAAAGGAAAAGATTATGCTTTAAGAATAATTGAAGTGTATAGTAAAACAAAAAAAGAAATTATTGATAAATTGAAAACAAAGGGCTATGATAAGGACACTATATCAAAAATCATAGTCTTTATAGAAGAATATGATTTAATCGATGATAATATTTATGTAGAAAGATTTATAGAGTGCAAAATGAAGAGTCAAGGAAAGCGAATGATTAAATATAACCTTTTAGCTAAAGGGATACCTGAGGATATTATAGTGAGTAGACTAGCCTTAATTGAGGAGGCTCAAGAAGAAGATTTAGCAAAAGGCTTAGCATTAAAAAAGTATAATACTTTAAAGAAAAGTGAAACGGATAAGAATAAGTTGTATAAAAAGCTAGGGGAGTTCCTAACTAGGAAAGGGTATTCACATGATATTATAAAGAAGGTTGTTTCAGAGATATTAAAGGAAGAGTTTGAAGCCTGGAGCTAATAGTTTTGAAAAGGAGCAAATAATTTGAACTATATTACGATTTTAATATTTGTTGTATTTTTGTATCCTATTATAAAAGGGTTTATATTAAAATTCTCCTCTAGAAGCGTAAAAGAGGATTTGCAGGGTATCAATGGAGATATTTCCTTTATAATTGGATTTTTAATAGGTATCTATTATTCAAAGATCACCTTTCTAGAACACAAAGGAGTACTTTATTCTATAATTTACAAAAACATTTCAAAGGATATATTTAAATATTTTGATAATAAGCCACAGTTAATTTTTATTATAATAATGCCAATTTGTATTTTCACTATTTATAAACTTATGGTTATTATTTTGGACTTTATTTGTGAAAAAACAATATTTCCTTTATTTGATGGGTTAGATAAGAACTTATCTAATAAGAGTGAGTGGATAAGAAGAATATTAGGAGCTATTTTTTCAATACCAAAAGCTCTTTGTTATCTAATAATTATAGTGTTTTTATTAAACTTTTTATCTTTATTCAATATGAATAAAACCTTCAATAAGGATCTTACAAACTCTCCAGTATATAATTATTTTTGTCAAGAATTAATCATTCCCATTACAAATTCCAATCTTGCAAGACAGTTACCTAGTATTATAAATAATTCCTTGAAAGTTGTTGAAAAAAAAGGTTCAACTAATGGCATAAATTCAAGTGAAGTAATTGTATATTATAATGGGGTCACTTTGGATGAAGCGGTAAAGTCTAATAAAAATATAGATAGCTTTTCAAAAAAACTTTGCCTAGGTAAAAGTATAACTAAAGACAAAGCTAAAATTTTATATGATTGGGTAGGCGAGAACATTAGCTATGACAATACTAAAGCTGAAGAGGTTGTAAACAATGATTATAGTATTAAATCAGGAGCCATCCCAACTTATGAAACAGGAAAAGGTATATGCTTAGATTATTCCAGTCTTTATATAGCTATGTGTAGAGCGAGCAACATAAAGGTTAGATTGATAACAGGGGAGGGCTTTAACGGAGTAAGCTGGGTAAGCCATGCTTGGAATCAAGTTTATCTGGTAGAGGAAAATAGATGGATAAATGTTGATACTACCTTTTATAAGGGCGGTAATTATTTTGATTCAAGAAGGTTTAATCTAGATCATAAACTTCAAGATATAGCAGGTACCTTCTGATCATTATTTATGATTTTCAAGAAGCAACTTTATTGCTTTATCGCAATCTGTATCTTCATGATTAAGAGCCCAGGAAGAATTAAAGTAAATCAATGCTTTTTTCTTATCCTTAAGCATTGCATAGCAATATGCTAGATTAAAATAATATTTGCTATCGCTTCTTCTTATAAGCGCTGATTTAAATAAAGGAATAGCCTCTTTATAGTCTTTAAGCTTTATTAAACATACACCACAGTTATAAAGAGCTGCTGTTATATTTTCTCTTTCTTCTAGGGCTTTTTGATAAAGAAAAAGAGCACCTTTATAATCTTGGGTATAATACATATCCTTTGCTTTTTCGAAATAATCCATGGTAGACCCTCCAGTATAAATTTGTATTTAACTATATTCTCAGACTTTATAATTTATATCCATAATTGTTATATATATACAATAAAATTAATAATTTATTAATGGTAAACCTCATAAATAAAGTCAGTTGAATAAACACGAACAAGGATATATAATAGAATATGAGTTACTCTTCATAAATATTATAGAAAAGTAGGTAGATTAATATGGAAGATAGGTTACAGCTAGGGTTGGATATCGGGTCCACTACAGTAAAGATCGTTGTGACTGATAAGGAAGATAAAATTTTATATAGCAAATATCAAAGACATTTTTCAGATATCAAGAAGACTATCATAAGCTTAATAGAGGAAGCTTATGATAAATATAAATCATCGGAAATAACTATAATGGCTACAGGGTCCGGGGGACTTTCTGTATCAAAGTGGTTAGATATTCCTTTTATTCAAGAGGTAATAGCTAGTACAAAAACTGTTGAAGATCTTATACCTGAAACAGATGTAGCAGTTGAACTTGGTGGGGAAGATGCTAAAATAACCTATTTTGAAGGGAAAGAAGCCGCGGGTATTTATGGTGGTATAGATCAGAGGATGAACGGAACCTGTGCAGGCGGTACAGGTGCTTTTATAGATCAAATGGCATCACTACTCCAGACAGATGCAGCTGGCTTAAATGAACTTGCAAAGGGCTATAAGGTGATTTATCCAATAGCAGCTCGTTGCGGAGTTTTTGCTAAAACTGATATACAGCCTTTACTAAATGAAGGCGCAGCTAAGGAGGATATTGCAGTATCCGTATTTCAATCAGTAGTAAATCAGACAATTAGTGGACTTGCTTGTGGTAAACCCATTAGAGGAAATATTGCTTTTTTAGGGGGTCCCCTCTACTTTTTATCAGAGCTTAGAAAAAGGTTTATAGAAACCTTAGGCCTTACAGAAAAGCAAATTATATTTCCGGAAAATTCTCAACTATATGTAGCAATAGGTGCAGCCTTATCCTCAAAGAATGAACGGCCTGTTCTTTTTAGTGTATTAAAAGATAGGTTAGCTCATCTAAGGAAATCCTCTGAAACTGAGGTTGAAAGGCTGGAGCCTTTATTTAAAAATAAGGAAGCCTATGATGAATTTAGCTTAAGGCATAGTCTTCATAAAGTAAGAAGATTTGAGCTTCAGGATTATATAGGTAATAGTTACCTTGGCATTGATGCAGGTTCAACCACAACAAAGGCAGCCCTTATAAGCGAAGATGGGGCACTTCTTTACTCTTATTATGGAAGTAACGAAGGTAGTCCTTTAATCTCATCAATAAAAATTCTTAAGGATCTTTATTCTAAACTTCCTAAGGATGTAAAAATAGTAAATTCAACTGTTACAGGCTATGGAGAAGGCTTATTAAAAGCGGCGTTAACTGTAGATATTGGGGAGATTGAGACTGTTGCCCATTGGAAGGCTGCTGATTTTTTTCTTCCAGGTGTAGATTTTATATTAGATATTGGTGGACAGGATATGAAAAGTCTCAGGATAAAGGATGGAATGATAGATAGTATACTATTAAATGAGGCTTGTTCCTCAGGATGTGGATCCTTTATTGAAACCTTTGCCCATTCCTTAAAGTTTGATGTTAAGGAGTTTGCTCAGGAAGCATTAAAGTCTTTGAAACCTGTGGATTTAGGTTCTAGATGTACTGTTTTTATGAATTCAAGAGTTAAGCAAGCACAAAAAGAAGGGGCTACTGTAGGAGATATTTCTGCAGGCTTATCTTATTCTGTAATTAAAAATGCTCTCTTAAAAGTAATAAAAATAAGGAATCCTAAGGAACTAGGAGAAAAGATAATAGTTCAAGGAGGAACCTTTTATAATGACGCTATCTTAAGGAGCTTTGAAATAATATCAGGAAGGGAAGCAATAAGGCCTGATATTGCAGGAATTATGGGAGCCTTTGGTGGAGCGTTGATTGCAAAGGAAAGATATGTGAAGGGTTATGAGTCTACTTTGCTCAAGGAAGAGGAACTAGAAAGTTTTACGACTAAGGTATCTATGAGAAGGTGTGGCTTATGTAGCAATAATTGCCTTCTAACTGTAAATGAGTTTCCTGGGGGCAAAAACCATATCACTGGTAATAGATGTGAAAGAGGAATAGGAGTTGAAATAAAAGATAATCATAAGGTGCCTAATTTGTTTGATTATAAATATAAAAAACTATTTTCCTATAAAAGCCTTAAGCTTGAAGACGCAAAACGTGGAGTTATAGGAATCCCAAGGGTGTTAAACATGTATGAAAATTATCCCTTCTGGTTCACGTTACTAACCAGCTTAGGCTTTAAAGTAGAGTTATCAAGAAGGTCCTCTAAGGAACTATATGAGCTTGGAATCGAAACAATTCCATCCGAATCAGCATGTTACCCTGCAAAATTAGTTCATGGGCATATAATGGATCTTATAAATCGTGGGATAGAGGTTATTTTTTATCCTTGTATTCCCTATGAACAAAAGGAAAGAGCTAGTGCAGATAATCATTATAACTGTCCTATTGTTACCTCCTATCCTGAGGTAATCAAGATAAATATGGATATATTGAAGGAAAAAAACATCAGATATATGAATCCTTTCCTTCCAATTGACAACAAGAAACGCTTGAAGGAAGAAATGGTTAAGGATTTTAGCTTCTTTAATTTAACTAAAGAAGAAGTTGACATTGCAGTAGATAAAGCTTATGAAGAAGATAATAAATTTAAAGAAGATATGAGACATAAGGGAGAAGAGGTTATAGCTTATCTAAAAAAAGAAGGTAAAAAGGGTATAATCCTGGCAGGAAGACCATATCATGTAGATCCTGAAATAAATCATGGCATACCTAATATTATTACTGGCTTTGATATGGCTGTTTTAACAGAGGATTCTGTAGCTCATCTTGGAATTATGGATAAGCCCTTAAGAGTTGTAGACCAATGGGTTTACCACAGTAGGCTATATGCGGCAGCAACCTTTGCAACAACTATGGACAACATCGAGCTCGTACAGCTGAATTCCTTTGGGTGCGGACTAGATGCTGTTACCACGGATCAGGTAGAGGAAATACTCCATAATCAAAGTAAAATTTATACTAGCTTGAAAATTGATGAAGGAAATAATTTAGGTGCAGCAAAAATAAGAATGCGCTCCTTAAGGGCTGCAATAAACGAGAGGGATAAAAATAAAAGAGTTATTCGTAAGCATAAGGAGACGCCTAAGAGAATAGTATTTTCTAAGGAAATGAGAAAGAAGCATACTATTTTAGCTCCACAAATGTCTCCAATACATTTTCAATTTTTACAGGAGGCTTTTATATCCTCAGGCTATAATGTGGAGATTTTGCCCTCTGTGGATAAAAATGCTGTTGATGAAGGTTTAAAATATGTTAATAACGATGCCTGCTATCCATCTATAATTGTTGTTGGTCAGGTTATGGAAGCTTTAAAATCAGGTAAGTATGATTTAAATAATGTATCTGTTTTGATGTCTCAAACTGGTGGTGGCTGCAGAGCTACTAATTATATAGCTTTTTTGAGAAAAGCTATGCGAGATGCAGGTTTAGATAATATACCAGTCATATCCTTAAATGCTTTAGGGCTTGAGAAAAATCCTGGCTTTAAGCTTACCCCATCCCTACTTCATAAGTTTATGATAGCCTTAGTATATGGAGATACGCTAATGAGGGTTTTATTAAAGGTAAGACCTTATGAAAAGGTAAAAGGTTCAGCTAACGCCTTATATGAAAAATGGGTAGAAAGATGCCTTGAATCTACAAGAAACGGTAATTATCTTACCTTTAGAAAATATATAAATGGAATAGTTCAGGATTTTGACAATTTGGAAATAACCCAGGAGAAAAAACCTAAGATAGGTTTGGTTGGTGAAATACTTGTTAAGTTTCATCCCACTGCAAACAACAATGTTGTGGATATTATGGAGAAGGAAGGCTGCGAAGCAGTTATGCCCGATCTAATTGACTTTTTATTGTACTGTGCTTATAACGCTAATTATAAACATGACAAGCTATCTGGTACAGGCAAAGCTAAGTTTTATAGCAATGCAGCAATACTTGCCATAGAGTCATATAGAAGAGATATGAAAAAGGCATTAAATAAAAGCAAAAGGTTTACAGCCCCTAAAACCATAAGTGAATTAGGAGCTTCAGCAGAGCCTATAATTTCCTTAGGAAATCAAACTGGAGAAGGCTGGTTTTTAACAGCAGAAATGGTGGAGCTTATTGAAACAGGAGCTAAAAATATTATATGCATGCAGCCCTTTGCATGTCTACCAAACCATGTTACTGGTAAGGGAGTAATAAAGGAACTTAAAAGAAAATATCCAGGAGCTAATATTACTGCCATAGATTATGATCCAGGAGCCAGTGAGGTTAATCAGCTTAATAGAATTAAGCTAATGTTATCTGTAGCCTTTAAGAATCTCCAATATGAAGCTATAGAGGAATCAAAGGAAGTAATGGTTGTAGACATAGCAAATATAAATAGTATTTCCCAAGGAATATAAAAAAATTAAATGAAGATATTTACTATCGTTCTAAGCTGAAGCGGTAAGTCAAGATTACCGATCTAAGCTGAACAGGGACATACTTGCAGATTCTGAATCGAGGACAGAAGACTTTATCGCTATACTGATAGTTGCGATAATTTCAATACTCTCGATTCCTGCAAGTGTGTCCCTGATTTGAATTATTCTTTGTTTCGGTAGATAAGGAAGACTAGTAGAATTGATGTCGGGAGTTAAACTGGAACGGTAGATATTTTGTTGTCGATCTAAGCTGAACAGGGACATACCTGCAGATTCTAAATCGAGTAGAGAGGGCTTTATCGCTATACTAAAATTTGCGATAATTTCAATACTCTCGATTCCTGCAGGTGTGTCCCTGAATTAGATTATTCTTTGTTTCGGTAGATAAGGAAGACTAGTAGAATTGATGTCGGGAGTTAAGCTGGAACGGTAGATATTTTGTTGTCGATCTAATATGAACAGGGACATACCTGCAGATTCTGAATCGAGTAGAGAGGGCTTTATCGCTATACTGATATTTGCGATAATTTCAATACTCTCGATTTCTGCAGGTGTGTCCCTGATTTGAATCAGCTGTTTTCTGGGAGAGAAACTACTAGGTATTGACATATAATTAAGAACCGTTATAATAAAATAAAGGCAATGATAAAGAGGAGTACGGGATTTAAGTATTTTAGAGAGGAAAGCTAATATGCTGGAAAGCTTTCTATATGAAAACCCTGAAAGTAGCTTTGGAGCTTCCTTACTGAAAGATTTCTGTGTAAGTAAGGACGGAGGTCTAATCCGTTATTTATTAAGAGCCTATATTTATGTAGGAAAAAGGTGGTACCGCGCTATATCGTCGTCCTTTATTGGATAGGCGTTTTTTTTATTTGTAAAATTATTTTATTATAAAGAAGGAGGAATAAAAAATGGAAGATGGAAGCAATATAGAGAAAAATTATGCTCCTAAAGAGTTTGAAGAAAGAATTTATAAAATGTGGGAGGAAGGAAAGTATTTCACTCCTACGGTTGATAAAAGTAAAAAACCCTATAGTATTGTGATGCCTCCCCCAAATATAACCGGTAAGCTTCATATGGGCCACGCGTTAAACAATACTCTTCAGGATGTTATTATAAGATTTAAAAGGATGCAAGGGTTTAGCACCCTATGGCTACCTGGAGAAGATCATGCAAGCATAGCAACTGAGGTTAAAGTTGAAAATGAGCTTTTAAAAAGTGGTATAAAAAAGTCAGAGCTAGGTAGAGAAGCTTTTTTAGAAAAGGTATGGGAATGGACAGATGAATATAGGGCTAGAATCAGGGATCAACTAAAAAAGCTTGGTTGCTCAGCAGATTTTACCAGGGAAAGCTTTACCATGGATGAAAATCTTAATCAGGCAGTAAAAGAAGTCTTCGTAAAGTTCTACAGGGAAGGTCTTATATACCAAGGCAATAGAATAATAAATTGGTGCCCTAAATGTAAGACTGCTATTTCAGATGCAGAAAACATATATGAAGAGCAGGCAGGCTCCTTTTGGTATATAAAGTATCCTATTGTAGGAAGTGATGCCTTTATTGAAATTGCTACCACAAGACCTGAGACTATGCTTGGAGATACTGCAATAGCAGTTAATCCTAAGGACAGCAGGTATACTAGTCTTATAGGAAAATTTGTAATGTTGCCTTTAGTTAATAAAGAAATTCCAATAATAGCAGATGATTATGTAGATATAGAGTTTGGAACCGGTGCTGTTAAAATAACTCCAGCTCATGACATAAATGACTATCAGGTTGGGAAAAGACATAACCTTCCTCAAATCAATATAATGAACGAGGATGGCTCCATAAATAGCTTTGGTGGAATATATGAAGGTTTAGACAGATATGAGGCTAGAAAAAGAATAGTTAAGGATTTAGAAGAGCTTGGACTATTAGTTAAGATAGTTCCTCATGTTCATAATGTTGGCGTTCATGATAGATGCAATACTGTTGTTGAGTCCTTAATATCTAAGCAGTGGTTTGTAAAAATGGATACCTTAGCAGTGGATGCTATAAAGGTTGTTAAAAATAAAGAAATAAAGTTTATTCCTGAGAGATTTGAAAAAATTTATTTTAATTGGATGGAAAATATTCAAGATTGGTGTATATCAAGGCAGCTTTGGTGGGGCCACAGGATACCCGTATGGTATTGTAAGGCTTGCGGAGAAGTTATAGTAGCTATCGATGCACCCAATGAGTGTCCTAAATGTAAAAGCCATATTCTAGAGCAGGATAAGGATGTATTAGATACTTGGTTTAGTTCAGCGCTTTGGCCTTTTTCAACTCTAGGTTGGCCAAACAAAACAGAGGATTTAGATTATTTTTATCCAACTAACACCTTGGTTACGGCTAGCGATATAATTTTCTTTTGGGTAGCTAGAATGATATTCTCAGGTCTTCATAATATGGGTAAGATCCCCTTTGATACTGTCATATTTAACAGCTTAGTTAGAGATTCTGAGGGACGTAAAATGTCGAAATCCTTAGGTAATGGAATTGACCCTCTTGATATTATTGATAAATATGGAGCAGATGCTTTAAGATTTATGCTAGTAACAGGTAATGCACCAGGAAATGACATTAGATTTAGAGAAGAAAAGGTTGAGGCAGGGAGAAATTTCGCAAATAAGATATGGAATGCTTCACGCTTTGTAATGATGAATTTAGATGAAGAACTAATAAATAAGTATGATGATAACCAATATACTCTAGCAGATAGATGGATATTATCTAGACTTAATAGGGCCGTAGGAGAAGTTACAGATAACCTTGAAAAATTTGAAATAGCAATTGCCTCTCAAAAGATTTATGATTTCATATGGAATGAATTTTGTGATTGGTATATAGAACTTGCTAAACCTGTTCTGTTTGGAACGGATGAGGCCTTAAAAAGTTCAACTTTAAAGGTGTTAAAGAAAGTATTGCTTACTTCTTTAAAGTTACTTCACCCAATAATGCCCTTTATCACAGAGGAAATATATTCTCATATAATTGGAGATGCTTCTTCTATTTGCATAGCTGAATATCCAGTGAGCGTAGGTGAGGAAGTAGATATTGTAATTGAAGAAAAGCTGGGCTATATAATCGATGCAATTAAAGGCATAAGAAATGTTAGAACAGAATTGAATGTTCCGCCTTCAAGAAAGGCTAAGCTTTTAGTAATAGTTAAGAAGGAAGCAGAGGGGGCTTTTAAGGAAGGAGCAGTATATTTTGAAAAACTTGCCTCAGTAAGCAGCGTTGATTTTATAGACGATAAAAATACTGTTCCTGAAAATGCTGTAGCTGTAGTTACTACAGGAGCTGAAATGTATATTCCTCTCTTAGATCTTATAGATTTAACGAAGGAACTGGAGAGATTAAATAAAGAAAAGCTAAGACTTCAAGGAGAAATAGACAGAGTTATAAATAAGCTTTCAAATGAAAGGTTTATTAGTAAAGCTCCAGAGGCAGTAGTTAAAGAAGAGAAGGAGAAAGGTGAAGCTTATAAGGAAATGCTCAATTCTGTGTTAAAGAGAATTGAAGATTTAAGCAGGTGATAAATTTGGATTATGAAGCGGCTAGAGAATATATACAAGATAGAAATAAATTTGGAATTAAGCCTGGCCTTGAAAGGGTTTTAGAGCTTTTAAGGCTACTAGGCAATCCGCATGAAAAGATTAAGACTATTCATGTGGCGGGCACAAATGGTAAGGGGTCAACCTCTATAATGATAGCAAAGGCTCTTACCGCTAATGGCTATAAAGTGGGACTATATACCTCTCCCTATTTAGAAGAATTTGAGGAACGAATACAAATAGATGGAAAGAATATAGAAAAAGCTGAGCTTAGTGATATGATTACTCAGGTTTCAGAGGTCGTCTCAAAGCTCTTAAGCAATGGCATTGATGAACCTACAGAATTTGAAATAATAACTTGCGTTATGTTCCTATATTTTTACAATAAAAAAGTTGACTTTGCAGTTGTAGAGGTAGGTCTTGGGGGAAGATTAGATTCAACTAATGTTATAAAGCCAATAGTTAGTACAATCACCTCCATAAGCATGGATCATATGAACATCTTAGGAAACACCTTAGAAGAGATAGCCAGGGAGAAGGCTGGAATAATAAAAGAAAATACTCCAGTAGTATTATATCCCCAAAGCGAAGCTATCCAAAGGATAATAATAGATATAGCAAAAGACAAAAATGCACAGGTTATAAAGGTACCAGAAGCTTCCGTAAAGCTGATAGATGTAAACTATGTGGAATTTTATCAAGAGCTTCAGATAAAAACTTTAGATGATTTTATCTATGATATAAAGTTACCACTTTTAGGAGTAAATCAACTCTTAAATTCGGCTACCGCAATTTACACCTTAGAGGTACTCATATCTATTGGAGTAGCTTTAGATAGAAAAATAGTGGAAACCTCTCTTCGTGATGTAACTTGGCCAGGTAGATTTGAAGTTATGAGAAAAGATCCATTAGTTATAATCGATGGAGCTCATAATATAGATGCAATACTTAAGCTTAAAGAGAGTTTAACTAGATATGTAAAATATAAAACTATGTATTTAATATTAGGAATATTATCAGATAAGGAATATGATTTAATGGCAAAGGAGCTTACCCCCTTAGCAAAGGAAGTAATATGCTTAGCCCCTCATAGCGACAGGGCAGAAAGTGGTGTGGGCTTGAGGAAGGTAGTATTAAAGTATAATAAAAATTCGATTGTAATTGAGGATTATAAAGGGGCCTTTGATTTTGGCTTAAAGCTATGTAAGAAAGAGGACTTATTACTTATATGTGGCTCCTTACATCTTATAGGGGACATGAGAAAAATCATAAAAAAAGACTAGAGGCAATTGCTTCTAGCTTTTTTTGACATATTTTCTATGAGCATAACAATTTCTGATTATGCCTTCTTTGCTAAATACTCCTCTAATGCCCTAGCAAATTGATCAGGACAAGAAGTATTACCTTGACATTTTATTCCTTTAAGTTTATTTAAGGCAACTTCTACCTCCATACCTTGAAGCAGACTACTAAGTGCCAAAAGATTTCCTTTGCAACCATTCTTAAAAGAGACATTGAATATTTTATTATCTATAATGTCGTAGTTTATTTCCTTTGAGCATACACCAGATGTTTTATACTTGTACATTTAATCCCCTCTTTTAATAAACTATTTAGATATATCATATTTTCCTTGAAGATAGTTATCTATTGCTTCTTTTTTATTATCAGGTATCCTTTTCGAGAATAGGTCTAGTACCAGCACCCCATCTTTTGCTATGTTAAGCTTTACTTTATCCTCATTAGGTTCTTCAATTATAAGCTTAGATTTTATCATGTCCCTTAAATAAATTTGCAAGGAAAAATAGTTCATCAGTGTACTGGAAAGCACCAGTTCAGTTATCTCAAAATTAGCTAAAGGCTTTTTTATTCTGCTAAATATATATAGTATAAGCAGCTTGCTTTCTGCCAAATCAAAATTCTCACCAAACATGCATTACCTCCCCAGTAAATTGATAGAATCATTATAGCATAAAATCTTGCCTTTTAATATTTTATATAAATGGAAATATTAAAAGAAGGTTACTTTAATTATATATGGTATAATCATAACTGTTATTGTATTAGTAAAAGATTTATAATCACTTTGGAGGGGAACTATTAATATATGATTATTCTTATGAACATTATTATTGTATTTTTACTTGTATTTATGAATGGTTTTTTTGTAGCAACAGAATTTTCCATGGTAAAAGTACGAAAGTCTAGGATAGAAACATTAGTGCTTGAAGGAGATAGAAATGCAAGATATACTTTAAAGGTTGTTAAAGATTTAAACTCATATTTATCTGCGTGTCAACTTGGAATAACTTTAGCGTCTTTAGGACTAGGCTGGATAGGAGAACCTGCAGTTGCAGATATGCTAACACCTGTATTTAATTTATTTCATCTATCAGAAAGTGGGGTACACTCAATTTCCTTTATCCTTGGCTTCGCAATTATAACCGGGTTTCATATTGTAATTGGTGAGTTAGTTCCTAAATCATTAGCGATTATTAATGCAGAAAAGATTGCTATGTTTACAGCATTACCCCTTATAATGTTTTATAAAATAACTTTTCCAATAATGTGGACATTTAATCATAGTACTACTTTAGTTTTAAAGATTTTTGGCATTTCTCAGGAGGACGAGCATGAGGCAGCTCATACGGATGAAGAAATAAAGCTATTGGTTGAAGAGAGTTATAAGCATGGTTTAATAGATAAAACTGAATTAACCTTTGTAGATAATATATTTGATTTTTCCGAGAAAACAGTAAAAGAAATAATGATACCTAGAACTGATATGGCATGCATTTTTATCGAGGATTCCTTTGAGGAAATAATTGCATATGCTTTAGATGAACAGCTAACTCGGTATCCAGTATGCAGGGATAGTAAAGATAATGTTATTGGCTTTGTACACATTAAGGACTTATATAAGCAGAAAATCGAGGGTATTAATGAAAACATAGAAGGTATTATTCGTGAGATTAAATTTGTTCCAGAATCCATGTCTATAAGTGAATTGTTAAAGGTATTTAAAAAAGATAAGTCACAAATGTCTATTATTATAGATGAATATGGAGGAACCTTTGGTCTAGTAACAATTGAAGATATTTTAGAAGAGATTGTTGGGGAAATACAGGATGAGTTTGACGAGGAAGGTGACGAAATCACTAAAACTGAAGATGATAATTACATTGTGGATGGGAAACTTATTCTTGATGATATAAATGAATTACTAAAAATCTCCATGGAATCGGAAAATATTGATACCATTGGGGGATGGATTTATTCACAACTAAAGGAATATCCACAAGTTAATGATAAAGTAACTTATGAGAATTATGAGTTTTTTGTATTAAAGTGTGACAGAAAAAGGATAAACAAAGTTCTGATTAAAAACTTATCTGAATAATAGTTGAGTCAGTCCTTCTGGTTATTAAATTTAATAGCTAGAAGGAATTTTTTTATAAATAAATATGTTATAAACCCTTTTCTATTCATATTTTAAGAAATTAGGAAATAAATTATAAATGGGAAGATTAAAAGAAGGATTGAATATAGCTATGATAAGCAAAAATTTATTAAGGAAAGTAACAGGGGCAGCAGCAGTAATTATTGTTTGTCTTCTGATGACCATCTTATTTAATTCGAGAAATCTTGGGGTATTTTTGAAAGCAAATGGATTTCCTATTTATTCAGTTGAAACAAATGAAAAGAAAATAGCTCTTACCTTTGATGTAAGTGTTGGAGGAGAGGATAACACTGAAGAATTGCTTACAACCCTAAAAAAATATAAAGTTAAAGCCACTTTCTTTATTTTAGGATTATATGCAGATAAATATTCAGAAAGGGTTATTGATATCTATAAGGGGGGAAATGAAATTGGGAATCATTCAGATACCCATCCTATTATGACTGAAGCATCAACTGATAGAATAACCCAAGAAGTAAATATTACAGATAATAAGCTAGAAAAACTCACAGGAGCAAAAATCGATTTATTTAGATTCCCATCTGGAGCCTATGATGGTAACGCTATTAGAGCTGTTGAAGCTACTGGACATTTTTGTATTCAGTGGAATGTTGATAGTATAGATTGGAAAGAACAAGGAGAACAAAAGGAATTAGATAGAATATTAAAAAATGCAAAAGCAGGATCTATTTTATTATTTCATAATAATGCTAAATATACACCAGCTAATATTCCAAAGGTAATAGAAGAATTATCTAAAAGGGGTTTTAGTTTTGTTACTGTATCAAATCTAATTTATAAAAAGGACTATCACATAAACTTATCTGGAGTCCAAATAAATGGTTAGCAAAATAGTAAAATAATGGTTGTAATGTAAGCCGATTTCGTATTATAATGTGTATATACAAAAAAGATAAATTAATTTATGAATATTTTGCAAAGTATCAGAATAATTATATTTTAGAGTATAAAAACTAATGTGGAAGAGGGTTTCTGATGGACAATTTAATGTTAAATAACAAGATTTATTTAGAAGGTGAGATTTTATCAAATTTGGAATTTAGTCATGAGATGTACGGTGAGGGCTTTTATTTATTCAACATAGGAGTGTCTAGACTAAGTGATGCTAAAGATGTTTTGTCAATTACCATATCTGAAAGGTTGGTTGGGGATTTAGAGATAAAACCTGGCTTATCTGTGGTGGTGGAGGGTCAACTAAGATCTTATAATAAATTTGTAGACGGAACTAATAAATTGATACTAACTGTTTTTGCACGAAGTATAGACATTTGTATAGAAAAGAGCAAAAACCCAAATCAAATCTTTTTAGATGGATATATCTGTAAACAGCCAGTATATAGAACTACCCCCTTTGGTAGAGAAATTGCAGATATGCTTTTAGCAGTAAATAGACCTTATAATAAATCTGATTATATACCAACGATTGCGTGGGGAAGAAATTCAAGATTTTGTCAGACTCTTGAGATAGGAGATAATCTTAGAGTTTGGGGAAGGCTTCAGAGCCGAGAATACCAGAAAAAGATAACAACTGATGAAGTTGTAAAAAAGATGGCATATGAGGTATCTATATCTAAGATGGAGAAGGTAAGTAAGGATTCCATAGTAGAAGGCTCCTCCTCAGAAGAGGAAGATACCACTGTAAATTTATAAAAATATATAAAATTAAGGACGTACCTTTAGGTGCGTCCCTTTCCAAATAGAAGTACCTTAGGTGCGTCCCTTACCTTATAAAATTATTCTACTGATATAAATTGATCAGTAATTTTATTTTTTAAGTTAAAGGATAGCTTGTTTATTTTTTCTAGTAAACTTTCTTTTTTAGATGAAACTAAGGGTGTTGGACAATAATCATTTTTACTATTAATGGAGGAAACACTACAAGGAATAACTCTAGCTTGATTGGAGGTGAAATCATCACCAAGAAAACTGAATTTTATTTGGAATATAAAACTATCCTGATCTGGCGGATTTGAATTTCCTCCAAAACAGAAGTTTCCTAGGCTATAACAAATGAACTTACCCTTATATAATTCAATCCCTTCTATAACGTGGGGATGATGGCCAACTATTAAATCAGCACCCCAATCTATAGCCATATGCCCTATTCTTTTTTGGGTATCATTAGGATAATATTGACTTTCTTGCCCCCAATGTATGTTGATAATTACTATATAACCTTCTTCCTTTAATTTGTTGATATCCATTTTCATTGTTTTAATACTATTCTCATTGAAAGAATCATCCTCTTCAACTCCGGAATATCCTAGGAATGCAAATTTATGACCTTTAATATCTTTTAAGACTACTGAACCTAGTCCAAAATAATCTATACCTTTTGCAGTAAGGGCATCTTTTGTATCCTTCAGGCCATTTCCCATAAAATCCATTATATGATTATTGTCAATGTTTACTCCTTCAATGTATCCATCGTTTAGTATTTGAGCATAATTTGGATCACCTTTAAAATTAAAGAGCTTTGGACTTTTTACATTAGTTTTAGTAAAGGTAGTTTCTAAGTTTGCAGTAGTATAGTCATCATTTTTGAATATTTCTGCCACGTTCTTAAAGAAATAAGCATAATTATTATTGTTTTGTTTTAGTAAGCTTGTAAAATTTGTAGAAGGATCAAATTTATCATCTGTTCCTAAGGTGCAATCTCCAACTAAACTAATGGTTATAGCACTTGAAGGCAATGTAGAACCTTCTTCTTCAGAACTATTTGATCTTGAGAAGTCAGGACTAATATTGCTTATTGTAGTTTTGTTAGATATAAAAGCGTTATCAGATTTTATAATTAGAGCTATTACCACAATTAAAATAGTTATAACAAATATTAGTATAAAAGCAAATTTGTTAAGTTTAAACAAGAAATCACATCCTAAGAGTAAATCAAAGATTACTAAAATAAACTTTCAAATTATCCTATTTTCTTAAGTCATCAAGTATTTGGGTTTTCGCTTTTGTTTTATCATCTACACTTTTAACTATTCTGGCTGGAGCACCCGCTACTACCACTCCAGAGGGGACATCTTCTGTTACGACAGAACCTGCAGCTACCACAGAATTTCTTCCTATTTTAACTCCTTCAAGTATAACAGCATTTCCACCTATTAATACATCATCACCAATTTCTGTAGGGTCTTTGCTAGGGGGTTCAAGGACACCTGCTATAATAGCACCTGCTCCAATATGGCATCTCTTTCCTATTATTCCTCTAGCTCCTACTACTGCATTCATATCTATCATGGCACCTTCACCAATTTCTGCACCTATGTTTATAACTGCACCCATCATTATAACAGCGCCTTTACCAATTGTTACCTTATCTCTAATTATGGAGCCTGGTTCAATCCTTGCATCTATATTTAATAAGTCCAGTAGTGGGATAGCTGAATTTCTTCTGTCAGATTCCAATTTGTACTTTTTGATATTGGAACTGTTTTCAATAAGAAAACCAGAAACTACATTGCTTTCTCCAAATAATATATAGAAGCCATTAGAGCCGAAATGTTCTATTTCACCAAAGCTTACACCTTCAAAATTACCATCGACATATACCTTAACTGGTGTAGTTTTCTTAGCTTCCTTTATAAATCTTGCTATTTCATAAGGATCCGTCATATCATAAACCATTTAAATTCCTCCTTCAATTAAAACCTTTAAGTAATTATAATAAAAAAATCATAAAATTGAAAGAGTTTTGTCTTATTTTGGGTTAATAGTTTTAGTATTGACATAATAAGTATATAATATGACTGTAAATAAGGAAGACTAGGTATAGAGTATTAGATTGGGGGTAGCAAATGGACATTATAGCAAAGAATGTTAAAGCTATAGAATTATCAGGTATCAGAAGATTCGCAAATAAGGTGGCAGAATATCCTGGGGCTATTTCTTTAACACTAGGACAACCAGATTATAAGGTACCAGCTGCAATTAAAGCAGCTATGATTAAAGCGATTGAGGAAAACAAAACTGTCTATACCACAAATCCAGGGATAATAGAGCTTAGACAGGAAATAAGTAAGTTCTTACATGGCTTTAAGATAGAATACTCCCCAGAGGAAATCTGTATAACTGTAGGTGGTAGTGAAGGTCTTATGACTGTATTTACAACCATTATAAATCCAGGGGATAAGGTATTGATTCCAACTCCTTCATATCCATCCTATGAAAGTATAGTAAAAATCCTTGGAGGAGAAGTTATAAACTATACCTTAGATGAAAATGATTTCTCACTTTGCCTTGAGGATTTAGAAAGAAAATTAAAAATTGAAAACATAAAGGCAATGGTTCTTTCTTATCCTTCTAATCCCACAGGAGCAATTCTTAGTAAAAAGAATAAAGAAGCTCTTCATGAAATAATAAAAGAGAAGGACATCATGGTTATAACAGATGAGATATATAGTTCCTTATACTTTGAAGATGAATATAATTCAATAGCTCAATATAAGGATATAATTGATAAGATTATATTAATAAGCGGATTCTCAAAAATGTTTTCCATGACCGGATTAAGATTAGGTTATGTATGTGCTTCAAAAAAAATTATAAAGGATATAATAAAAGTACATCAATATAGTGTTTCCTGTGCTCCTTCAATTTCACAATACGGAGCGCTTGAGGGATTAAAATATTGTTTACCAGAGGTTAAGGAAATGTCTCTTGAATATGAAGAAAGAAGAGATTATGTTTATAAAAGATTAAATGAGTTAGGTTTTCAGGTATTTCTCCCAAGAGGAGCATTTTATATTTTTCCTTCAATAAAGAGGTTTGGTCTATCAAGTGAAGAATTTTGCCAATCACTATTATCTGAGGGCAAGGTAGCTATCGTTCCTGGAAGTGCCTTTGGAATCGGTGGAGAAGGTTATATACGTATATCCTATGCCTATAGTAGATCAGAATTAAAGGATGCCTTTTCAAGACTTGAAAATTGGATGAGAATAAAAGGGTATATCGGATAATCGATCAAATAAGACTACCGATTTAATCTGAACAGGGACATACCTGCATCGTATGTTACGATCAAAATTGCTGCTTTCCAACTAGAAAATAGTAGCTTTACACAATTCTTGTTCGCCAGGTGTGTCCCTGAAATGAATCAGCTGCTTTTCGGAAATAGGGAAATACGTGTAAATTTAATACCGGTGTGTCACTGAAATTGACTAATTAATTAATCAAAATACCCTTTCAAGATATCGTCCATGCTATAAAGACCAGGTTCTTTTCTATACATATATTCACACGCCTTTAAAGCTCCAGTGGCAAAAACATCTCTTGAGGTGGCGCTATGCTTGAATTCTATGATTTCACCTTGACCTGCAAAAATCACCTCGTGATCGCCAACTATGCTTCCCCCACGAATGGCATGTATTCCTATTTCCGAATGCTCCCTCTTTTTTATACCATCTCTTCCTTTTACATAGGTTATATTTCCATTAAGTTCATTTTTTATAGTATCTGCAAGAAGTAAGGCTGTACCACTAGGTGCATCCATTTTTTGGTTATGATGCTTTTCAATTATTTCAATATCATAATTATCATATAAAAGAGGACTTACCATCTTTAATATTCTGTTTAAAAGGTTGATACCAAGGGACATATTAGCAGAGCGAAATATTGGAGCTACTTTACTACTGGAATCAATTGCTAATATTTGCTCCTCACTATAACCTGTAGTGCATAAAATCAAAGGAATTTTTTTCTCCATTGCATACTTTAAAAGCTCACTTAAAGAATCTGGTCTAGAAAAATCCAGAATTACATCAATTGCCTCAACGCATTGACCAATATTTTCATATATAGGGAAATCTGAGGTATCTTTTATTTTGTCGACTCCAGCTGCTATATTAAGGCTAAAATAATTTTCTGAAAGTAGCTTAACAGATTTTCCCATTTTTCCACTGCAGCCACTTAATAATACATTAATCAAATTTTACTCCCTACGCTTATATAAGACCATAAGCCTTTAATTCGTCTTCTAAAATTTTTGTTTTATCTCCCATCTCATATAGAGGGAGTCTCAAGCCACCAACTTTCATACCCATTAAATTCATTGCTGTTTTAACTGGTATTGGATTTGGTTCAATAAATAAAGCGTTAGTAAGAGCCAAGGTAGATAGCTGTATCTTTAAAGCTTTAACAATATCACCTGAAAGATAAGCGCTGCATAGCTCGTGAACCTCCTTAGGAAGAATATTTGCAAGCACGGATATAACACCGCTTCCACCTAAGGACATTATAGGTAAGGTTTGATCGTCATTTCCAGAATATATGAGAAGTTTATCTTCGCATAGAAGCTTTATTTTTGCTATCTGACTTATATCACCACTAGCTTCCTTTACAGCAGCAATATTTTTAATCTCAGTAAGTTCCTTTAAGGTTTCAGGTAAAATGTTTAACCCTGTCCTAGAGGGAACATTATATATAATTATTGGTAAGCTAACTTTTTCAGCTATAGCTTTAAAATGATGGTATATACCTCGTTGTGAGGTTTTATTATAGTATGGAGTTATTATGAGAAGACCATCTACACCAATACTTTCTGCCCAAAGGCTTAATTCTATAGTACGCATTGTATCATTAGAACCTGTTCCTGCAATTACAGGGATCCTCTTGTTTACCTGATCTACAGTAAATTTAATAGTAGACTTTTTTTCGACCTCTGACATGGTTGAAGCTTCCCCAGTTGTACCACATATTATAATAGCGTCTGTACCAGAGGCAATATGCCATTCGAGTAGCTCACCAAGTCTTTTAAAATCTACTAACCTATCATTGAAAGGAGTAATAATTGCTACTCCAGAACCTTTAAAAAGACTCATCAATATCCCTCACTTTTAATATAATGTTTACTACATTATATAGCCATATTGAAAAAAATCCTATGTATTTCTAAAATAATTCTTGTCACTTTAATATACTAAAGTAAAAAGATATAAACCCAAAAATCTAATTATCTGAAAATTCATAAGAGTTAGTCTATTAAAATGGTGTCATTTCCCTTGAGTTGCTTGATTGACAAGCTTATTTTATTATGTTAATATGATAAAAAATAGTTCTGCTCATTCAAATTAATGGCAAAATGTCTTTTGTTCAGAATTTGTTTTTTTTTGAAAATGATTACACTATTTTAATGTCTATTTGGAGGATAAGTATGCTAAAGTATATCTTAAAAAGAATTCTTGCAAGTGTTATAACCTTATGGGTTGTGGTGACTATAACCTTTTTTATGATGCATGCTATACCTGGAAGTCCGTTCACAGGTGAGAAAAAATTACCACCTGCAGTATTACAAAACCTTGAGAGAAAATGGGGATTGGACAAGCCTCTTTCAACTCAATATTTGACATATTTGAACAATTTAGTTCATGGAAACTTAGGTCCTTCTCTACATTTCCCAGGAAGAACAGTAAATGGTATAATAAGTGTATCTTTTCCAGTATCTGCAAAAGTTGGGCTTTTGGCAGTGGCTTTTTCGTTGATAGTGGGAATATATATGGGTATTGTTTCAGCCTTGCACCAAGGGAAATGGCAGGATAACCTTTGTTTAATTATAGCGACCCTCGGAGTCTGCGTCCCAAGCTTTGTACTCGCAGCATTTTTATCCTATGGCTTTGCAGTAAAGCTTCATTTACTGCCGGCGGTGGGATTATATACTCCCCAAAGTTATATAATGCCTGTTATTGCTTTATCAGGTTTTCCATTAGCTTTTATAGCAAGGCTCACTAGGTCCTCCCTTTTGGATGTTGTAAGACAAGATTACATGAGGACTGCAAAAGCTAAAGGGCTATCAAGAAATACTATAATATATAAGCATGGTTTAAGGAATGCTCTTATACCTGTAGTAACTTATACTGGACCTTTAATTGCTGCAGTTTTAACTGGAAGCTTTGTAATAGAGAGAATGTTTGGTATTCCTGGTTTAGGTAGAGAGTTCATCACTAGTATTCAGAATAGAGATGTAACCTTGACTTTAGGCGTTACAATATTTTTCGGTGTATTTATTGTTTTGTGTAATTTGGCAGTAGATATTATATATGTACTTATAGATCCAAGAATTCAATTGGAGAATTAGGGAGGAATTATTATGGAAATTGATAAAAGCTTATTCGAGCCCATCTCTGCTGAAGACAAGGATTTAAATGTTATTGTAAGACCTAGTGTTACTTACTTGCAAGATGCATGGGATAGATTAAAGAAAAACAAATTAGCAATGGGTGGGTTAATAGTAGTATTGATCATTGTGCTTATGGCTGTATTTGGGCCTATGATTTCCCATTATAACTATTATAAAAACGATTTGGCAAATAGTGGTCAGTGGCCAACTGCAAAGCATTGGTTTGGTACAGATCAGTTTGGTCGTGATATATTTACTAGAAACCTTTATGGTGCGAGGATTTCTTTAACCATTGGGTTTGTGGTTAGTTTAATAAATTTATTTATTGGAATTTTATACGGCGGGATATCTGGTTATATTGGTGGAACAGTAGATAATATTATGATGAGAATTGTTGAAATAATTTATGCAGTTCCATTTACAATTTATGTTATATTAATTATGATAATATTAGGACCTGGTCTTAAAAGTATAATTATAGCCTTAACTATAGGGTATTGGGTGGATATGGCTCGTATAGTCAGAGGTGAGGTATTGCAGCTTAAACAAAGAGAATTTGTCTTAGCAGCGAAGACCTTGGGGGCTAGAGGAAGAAGGATACTTTTAAAGCATCTACTTCCAAATAGCATAGGACCTATTCTTGTTACTATGACCTTGACTGTACCTTCTGCTATATTTACAGAAGCCTTCTTAAGCTTTATAGGTCTAGGAATAAAGCTTCCACAGGCATCTTGGGGTACATTATGCTCTGATGCGTTAAATGGCTTGACTTATTATCCCTATCAGTTGGTATTCCCAGCATTATCTATAAGTATAACTATGCTAGCCTTTAATTTTTTAGGGGATGGCATAAGGGATGCATTTGACCCTAAGATGAGAAAGTAAGGAGGAACATCATGGAAAGATTACTAGAAGTAAATAATTTAAGCACCTCTTTCTTCACTCATGTAGGAGAGGTAAAAGCAGTAGACGGTGTTTCCTTTTATTTAAATAAAGGGGAAGCTCTAGGCATAGTAGGAGAATCAGGAAGCGGTAAATCTGTTACAATGATGTCTCTTATGGGACTACTAGATGAGAATGGTAAGGTAGTATCTGGAGAAATAATATTTGATGGCAAGGATTTATTAAAGCTAAGCGAAAAAGAAATGCAAAAAGTTAGAGGAAATGAAATAGGAATGATATTTCAAGATCCTATGACTTCTTTAAATCCTGTATTCACTATTGGTAACCAAATTATGGAACCACTAATGCTACATAGGTCAATGAAAAAAGCTGAAGCAAAGGCTGAAGCAATTAGAATATTATCTTTAGTAGGTATACCAGATCCTGAAAAGCGAATGAAGCAATATCCTCATGAATTTTCAGGAGGAATGAGGCAGCGGGCTATGATTGCTATGGCACTTTGCTGTGAACCAAGATTGCTTATCGCGGATGAGCCTACAACAGCTCTGGATGTTACAATTCAAGCTCAAATTCTTGAGCTTATGAAGGAATTAAAAAGTAAAATTAATACATCGATTATTTTAATTACTCATGATTTAGGTGTTGTTGCTGATGTATGTAATAGAATAAATGTAATGTATGGGGGTATAATAATAGAAACAGGTACTAATGAGGATTTGTTTTATAATCCAAAGCACCCTTATACTTGGGGACTTCTAAATAGTATACCAAAGCATACTACAGATAAGAGGGAGAAACTAAGACCAATTGAAGGGCAACCACCTGATTTATTGATGCCTCCCATCGGATGTCCCTTTGCCCAAAGGTGTGATTATGCAATGAAAATATGCAAACAACAAAGACCTCCTTATTTTGAGTTTGGCGAGCATAAAGCAGCTTGTTGGCTTAATCACGAAAATGCACCTAAGGTTAAAAGGGAGGAAATATGATGGAAGAGAATAAGCCTTTATTGGAGATAAAAAATCTTACAAAGTTCTTTCCTGTGAAAAGTGGCGCTTTATTTAATTCAAGAAGTTTAGTTAAGGCGGTTGATGATGTTTCCTTCTCAATATCTAAAGGCGAAACCTTGGGTTTAGTAGGAGAATCTGGATGTGGTAAAACTACCATTGGCAGAACAATAATTAGACTATATGAGCCTACTTCTGGAAATATAATTTATGATGGAAAAAATGTTACTAGAATTCCACAAAACAAATTTTTATCCTATAGAAGAAAGATGCAGATGATTTTCCAAGATCCCTATGCTTCCTTGAATGCAAGGATGACCGTAGGTGATATTATTGGGGAATCCATAGATATACACAAGTTATCAAAGGGAAAAGAAAGACTAGAAAGAATTCAGTATCTATTAGCAACTGTTGGGTTAAATAGTGAACATGCTAATAGGTTTCCTCACGAATTTTCTGGGGGACAAAGGCAAAGAATTGGAATCGCAAGATCACTTGCTGTTCAACCTGAATTTATAATTTGTGATGAGCCAATATCTGCTTTAGATGTTTCTATTCAAGCTCAGGTTATTAATATGTTAGAGGAACTTCAAAGCAGATTGGGACTTACTTACTTATTTATAGCGCATGACCTTTCTATGGTTAAGCATATAAGTAATAGGGTAGGGGTTATGTATTTAGGTAAATTAGTTGAGCTAGCAGAAAGCAATGAGTTATATGCAAAGCCACAACATCCATATACGCAGGCTTTATTATCAGCAATACCAATAGCTGATCCTAAGGCTTCAGCTGCGAAAAGTAGAATTGTTTTAGAGGGCGAAATCCCTTCACCAATAGATCCACCACCGGGGTGCAGATTCAAAGGAAGATGCAGATATGCAATGCCAAAATGCTCGGAAATAGATCCAGAACTTAAGGATTTAGGTGGCAAGCATTTTGTTGCCTGTCATTTATATTAATAATTTATAGCCTACATCCGATAAATATTATCGGTTGAATATAACAAGGGGGTATGTTTAATGTTAAAGAATAAAATGTCAAAGCTAGTTGCAATTGCTTCAACAGTAACTCTAATGGCAACATTAGTTACTGGTTGCGCAGCTAAGCCAAAAACTACAACGACGGATACATCTAATTTAGCTGCTAAGCAAGTAGTTAGATACAATCTAGCAGCTGATCCTAAGACGGTTGATCCTGGCTTAAACGATGCAGTAGATGGGGCTACAGTAATATGCAACGCTTTCGAGGGATTAATGAGACTTGATGCTAAGGATAAGCCAATTCCTGGTGTAGCTGAAAGCTATAAGGTATCTGCAGATCAGATGACTTATACTTTCAAATTAAAGAAAGATGCAGTATGGTCGGATGGAGTAGCTGTAAAAGCTTCAGATTTCGTATATGCTTGGACAAGAGTATTAGACCCAGCCACTGCTTCAACTTATGCTTATCAGATGTATTATATAAAGAATGGTCAAGGATATAATGAAAGCGCACTTCCAGCTGCCCAAAAAACACCTGGTGTAAAACCAGCAACTGCCGCTGAACTTGGTGTTGTAGCTACAGATGATAGCACTTTAGTTGTTACATTAGAAAATCCAACTTCTTACTTTATATCCTTAATGGCGTTCCCAACTTATGCGCCAGTAAGAAAGGATATAATTGATGCTCATCCAAAGGATTGGGCATTAAACCCAGCAACTTATGTAGTTAATGGACCTTTTATGATGAAATCTTGGGTAGCAAAGGATACCTTAACTTTTGTTAAGAATCCTAAATATTGGAATGCAAAAGCAATAAAGCTTAATGAGATCGATTATCGACTTCTTGATGATGAAACTGCATATACAAATGCATTTAAAGCTGGAGAAATTGATTTTATAGAATCTCCACCACAAGAAGAAACACAGCAGATGCTTGCAGATGGAACTGCAAAATTGTATCCATATCTTGGAACTTATTATATAGAATTAAATGTTGTTCCAGAGCAAGCTAAATTATCAGCTGATGCTCAAAAGGTATTAAAGGATCCAAATATAAGAAAAGCATTGAGTATGGCTATAGACAGAACAGCATTGATTAAAAATGTTACAAAAGCAAACCAACTTCCAGCTCTAGCTTTTGTTCCATCAGGTATTCCTGATCCTTCAACAGGTAAAGATTTTAGAGCTGAAAAGAATTATATATCTAAGACTGCTGATGTAGCAGGAGCTCAGAAGCTTTTAGCTGATGCTGGATATCCAGG
>DATCIH010000034.1:0-50078 GCA_036507955.1 Clostridiaceae bacterium
GGTGAAAAAATAATTTCAGATATATTAGAGACGGTTACAGTACCTACGGAAAATTGGAAAGAGGAATAATATGAGAATACTCGTTATATTACTGGCAGCTTTCGCATTCTTTATCCTAGAGAGATTTATATATGGAAAGAATTTTCATAAAGGATTAACCTTTGATGTGAGGTTTGATTCTTTAGGAGTATTTGAGGGGGAAGGCGCCGTAATAATAGAAACTTTAATAAATAAAAAGCTTATGCCCGTATGGTGGTGCTCCCTTCAATTTTCAGTATCTAGATTTTTATTATTTCAAGGTGAAGAGCAAAAGGGCAAGGTTAATGATTATTATAGAAGAGAGCTTTTAACCTTATTTTCCTATGAGAAAGTTGTTAAAAGGCTAAATATAACCTGCTCTAAAAGAGGATATTTCAAAATTAAAGAACTAAGTATTACCTCGGGGGATTTATTTGCTAAGGATAAATTTCTTTTAAATTCCTCATCAGAGGTTGAATTTTTCGTTTATCCTTCAATAATAGATAACCCAACCTTTAAGCTCAGCTTTGAAAGGATTCTAGGGGATATAATAACTAAAAGGAACTTAATCCAAGATACCTTTCAATTAAGAGGCATTAGAGATTATGTTCCCTCGGATAGCTTTAAGGGTATAAATTGGAAGGCTACTGCAAGAACTGGTGAAATGAAAGTTAATGAATATGAGTATACCTCATCAATTGAAGTATTGTTTTTCCTAAATGTAGAAAGATATAATTCCTGGGATCCTGAAAACCTTGTAGAGGAAGGAATAAGGCTAATTAACACTTTAGCTTTATCTTATATGGAAAAGGGAATACCAGTAGGGCTTCTCACAAATGGATGTGATATATTAACAGGAGAAGAAGTATATATGAAGCCAAGTGGAGGTGTAAATCAAAACTTATTGCTTTCACAAACTCTAGCAAAGCTTGACATAAATAAGGTTACAAGACCTATAAATGAGGTTTTATCCCAAGAGCTTTTTAAAGGTAGAAAAGAAGCGGTTATGATTATGGTTTCCCATTTTCATCCAAAAGACCTCGTAACTAATATAGAAGAGGCTCAGGTTAAGGGCTATGACATAAAGTGGATTATCCCTAAAAAAGCAAAGGAAGAGCTAAGCATAAGTTCTATTAAAGATTTATATGTTTGGGAAGTGGAGAACTAATGAAGGATGATTTAATTAAATATAGAGTTTCAGAAAGCTATTTAGCCTATGAGATTAAAAAACCTATAGTATATGAGATTTTAGAGTTGTTATTTTATTTCCTAATTGTATATCCAATTTTGACCTTAATACTTTATACAATAACAAAGAGATCCAATGACTTGTACATTTGCTTACTTCTTATATTTCCACATCTGATATTTAAATTAAGCTCTTTAAAGCTAAGAAGATTATCCGTCTTTTTACTAATTCATTTTATTGTAGTAGCTATATATTTAATATTACCCTTTTCATTTTTTGAAAGGATAGTAATGGGTATTTATTTGCTATTTGCTATGATCTTTTCTATGAAGGATAGAGTGAAAGTGGACAGAGATGTATATTCCTTTAGCCAGGTTATTAGAGGTACTATAATTTTAACAATTGCTTATATTGTTGCGAAAACTCTTAATTTTGCTATTATAGATAGGATTATACTCATAGCTGCAATTGTGTTAGTGCTTCTAAGTTCTGGTTACATATTTGTACTTAGAACTAAAAAGCTTATGGCCTGGGAGAAAAGCTATTCAGATATCAGTCTTGCAAAGTTTCTTAAGCAAAGCTATGTATTTACTATATTTATTATCACCGCAATTTTGTTTTTAGTCATAGTATTTGGCCAGGGCGGCCTTTTTGCCATAGCAGATTTTATCGATATGAAGATTATGGCTATCATGAGGGTAATTTACAGACCTAATGATGCATCTACTAAATTACCCTCTAGTCCACCGATAACAACCCCTCCTAAAAACAGTAAATTTGACTTATCGAAATTAACGACAGGTGTTAAGCCTATCCCAGCTATAATTATAAACATTCTTAATTTTATATTTTATACTGTAATAGGAATCTTAGCTATTATTGCTATCATTTTTATTGTGAAAGGTATAGTTGATGCGATTAAGAACATTTATAATAATTACTATGGAAAAAATGACAAGCATGAAGAAACTAGGGAATCAATTTTTTCCTTTAGTGAATTTTCAGAAGGTATATTGAAAAAAACAAAGGACCTAACAAAGAAACTTGTTATACCCTTTAACCTCACTAATAATGAAAAGATAAGAAAATTATATAAGAAGCTGGTAATAAAAAATGCTAAGAAAAAATTTGCCATAAGTTTAGCTGATTCACCAGCCGAAATTGAAGGTAAGCTTCTTTCTAAATTCAAGGATACAGGTATCACTGAAATTTATGAGAAAGCCAGATATAGCAAGGAGAATTCAACAAAAGAAGAATTACAACTAATTAAGGAAATCAAAAAAGTCAATTCCTAAGTAGAAGACGCCAGCAAACGGAAGCACTGGCCAACAAAATTACACTGGTCATTTAAAAGCTCTGCTTTTAAATGACCGTTGTGTTTAAAAAGCAAAGCTTTTTAAACACACACTTGACAAAGTTTCAAAGTTAATCTATACTTTAATAAGTTACTACGGTAAAGCAATAAAGCGAAAAGGGTGAAGTAAATGAATAAATGGAAAAGATACATTCCTGAAGGGACAAGAGATATACTCTTTGAGGATTGTGAGAATAGATCATATATTGAAGAGAAGCTAAGAGAACTATATAGAAAAAATGGGTATAACCAGGTTATTTCTCCAACGCTAGAATATTATGATGTTTTTTCTGGAGAATATCAACCGCTACCTCAAGAGAAAATGTTTAAACTTTTTGATAATAACGGAAGAATATTGGTTTTAAGGCCAGATATGACTACTCCTATTGGAAGAATAGCTGCAACAAAGCTTAAAACTCAACCCTTACCTTTAAAGTTATGCTACAATGCCAGCATATATAGGATTAATGAGGATTGGAATGGCAGGTTTTCTGAAATCAGTCAATCCGGAATTGAGATTGTGGGTATTAAGGGCTCTAGGGCGGATGCAGAAGCTATTAGCATAGGCATTAAAGCCTTAGAAGAGGTAGGTCTGGAAGATTATAAAATAGAGATAGGACAGGCAGAGTTCTTCAAAACCTTGATGGATGAAACTAAGCTCACCCAAGATGAAAAGGAAGCACTTCGAAGAATCGTTGAACATAAAAATTTTACTTCCTTAAGAGAATTTCTAGCAGAAAACAGCGAAAATATTGAAGATGATGCTATGGATATATTGGGAAAACTTCCTGAGTTATTTGGAACTATAGAGGTACTAGATTATGCTAGAAAACTTACTAAAAACAAAAAAGCGCTTCAGGCGTTAGAGAGTATTCAAGAGGTATATGACCTACTTGAAAAGAGAGGGTTTGCTTCTCATATTGTTATAGATTTAGCTATGGTGCAACACATATATTACTACACTGGTACGATTTTTAGAGGCTATAGCAGTGAGGTAGGGGAGTATATATTAAGCGGAGGAAGATATGATAATTTAATAGGACAGTTTGGGGAGGAGTTACCCTCAACTGGACTTGCCTTGAATATTGATAATATAATGTTGGCTTTAAAAAAACAAGGTAAGTATACTCCTAGAAATAATGCAAATTTTTTATTATATTATGAAGATAGCAATATAGGAAGGTCTAAAATATTGACAAGTAAGTTATTAGATTTGGGCTTCGTATGTGAGCAAAGTCTCTTTACAAATGAAGAAGAAACACGTAGCTATCAGCAAGCAAAGGGAATAATAAACCTTATTATTTTTGGAAAAGCTGAGGATTTAATAATTTATAATATGAATACAAAGAAAGAAAAAACAATTGATCAGAGGGAATTTCTGGAATTTATTGGAGGAAAACATGAAATTGATTAAAATAGCTCTTACAAAAGGTAGACTTGAAAAATCAATTATTAAAATGCTAGAAGAAGTTGGGCTAGATTGCAGTGAACTTAAGGATAAGGGAAGAAAGCTTATATTTCATGATAATATAAATAGTGTAGATTTTGTACTAGCAAAGGCAAATGATGTATTAACTTATGTAGAACATGGAGCCTCCGATATTGGTATAGTAGGGAAAGATACTTTAATGGAAGCAGATAAAAACTTTTATGAGGTTGTTGATTTAAAAATGGGGAATTGCAAATTTTCAATTGCTGCTCTTCCTGATTTCAAGCTTGAGGATGGCTACAACATAAAAAAAATAGCTACCAAATATCCTAGAGTTGCTAAAGATTATTTTAGACAACAGGGTATGGATGTAGAAATAATAAGAATAGAGGGTTCAGTTGAACTAGCGCCTATACTAGGTCTTGCAGATGCAATTGTTGATTTAGTTGAAACTGGAGAAACATTAAGAGAAAATGGACTTGTGATAGTAAAAGATATCTGCAACATCAGTGCCAGATTGATCATAAATCGTGCAAGCATGAAGATGAAAAAAGATGAAATAACTGAGCTAATTGGAAAGATTCAAAAGTACGTGGAGGAATGAGGAGCGATCAATGATGGATATATATGAATATAAATCCTTAGAGGGAAAGAACTTTTTAAAGGAGCTTAAAGAGAGAGGAAAAGCTGTACAAGGGGATGTAACCGTAGTTGTAGAAGCTATTCTAAAGGATATAAGTTTAAGAGGCAACGATGCTGTCCTTGAGTATACTAGAAAGTTTGATTATAAGGGTATTACCCTGGATAACTTAAGAGTATCTGAGGAAGAAATAGAAGAAGCTCTTACAAATTCAGATCCAGATTTTATTAAGGCCTTAGAAAAAGCGAAGAACAATATATTAATGTTTCATGAAAAGCAAAAAAATAATTCTTGGATGGATACTCAAGATAGAGGCATTGTACTTGGGCAACTAATTAGACCTCTAGAAAAAGTTGGTATTTATGTACCAGGGGGCACGGCTACATACCCATCCACAGTGCTGATGAATGCAGTTCCTGCAAAGGCAGCTGGGGTTAATAGAATAGTTATGGTAACGCCCCCAGGCAAGGACGGAAAGGTTAATGCCGGAATTCTTGCCGCAGCAAGCTTAGCGGGTATTACTGAAATATATAAGGTAGGAGGAGCTCAGGCAATAGGAGCTTTAGCCTATGGAACAGAAACTATCCCTAAGGTGGATAAGATAGTTGGGCCAGGAAACCTTTATGTTGCTTTAGCTAAAAAAGCAGTGTATGGCTTAGTAGATATAGATATGATAGCAGGTCCTAGTGAGATACTTATTGTTGCTGAGGAAGATATGGATCCTAGTTATATAGCAGCAGACTTAATGAGTCAGGCAGAGCATGATGTGCTAGCATCTTCAATACTCATAACGACCTCAATAAGCCTTGCAGCTAAGGTTAATATTGAGATAGAGAGACAAATAAAAAGTTTATCCAGAGAAAATATTATCAGAGAGTCCCTAAAAAATTATGGAGGCATTATTATATCTCGTGATATAATGGAGGCCATAGATATCTCAAACCATCTAGCTCCAGAGCATTTAGAGCTTATGGTTAAGGAAGCCTTTGCATATTTAAGCTATGTAAAAAATGCTGGATCAATATTTTTAGGAGGCAATTCTCCAGAGCCCTTAGGTGATTATATGGCTGGGCCAAATCATGTACTTCCTACCAGTGGCACTGCAAGATTTTTTTCACCCCTTTCTCTAGATGATTTTGTTAAAAAATCTGGCTTCGTTCATTATACAAAGGATGCCCTTTTTCAGGTAAAGGATGATATAATAAAATTAGCAGAAACCGAGGGACTTACTGCGCATGCAAATTCTATTAAGGTGAGGTTCTAAGATGATAGATGAATTATTCAGAAAGGATCTTGCGGAGTTTAGTCCATATAAAGCAGAAATTAAAAAAGCCAGAGTAGTATTAGATGCAAATGAAAGCTTTTTAAATATACCTGCAAACCTTCAAGAGGAGCTACTAGCGGAGATAAGGGGTATAGATTATAATAGATATCCTGACCCTTTTTCAATAAAATTATGTGAGGAGTTCTTAAGATATATAGGGCAAGAGTATCTTGGCTCTGGGGATTTAGGGACTGAATATCTGGGCATAGATATAAAAAACATAATTGCTGGAAATGGTTCTGATGAGCTTATTTCAATGATAATAAGCGCATTTGCCCAGCAAGGTGATAAGGTGTTAATTCCTACCCCAAATTTTTCTATGTATAAAATATATTCAAAGGTTTCTGGCGCAATACCAGTAGAATACCCAACCTCAGAAGAATTCAAACTAGATGTTAATAACTTTATTGCTAAAGTAAATGAGGAAAAGGCTAAAATCGTATTTATATCGAATCCTAATAATCCAACAGGTGGAGTAATTCCTTTATATGAGCTTATAAAAATTATAGATGGTTGCAATTCAATAGTAGTTATTGATGAAGCCTATGGAGAGTTTTACGGGAAAACCTTAGTTGATAAAATATTAAGATTTGATAATCTAATTATATTAAAGACCTGTTCGAAGATGGGCATGGCAGCAATTCGATTAGGATTTTTATTAACTAATGAAAGACTAATGGAGGAAATTAAAAAGGTTAAACCTCCTTATAATCTAAATTCGGTAACTCAAACAATAGGATATTTTATGCTATACCACAGAGAAGCAATTAAAGATGCAGTTAACAAGATTATACTTGAGCGGGAGTATCTATATAAGGAGCTATCTGCTATAAACCTAATCACGATTTTCCCTAGCCAAGCAAATTTTATATTAATAAAGGTTCCAGAGGCAGATAAAACTTATGAAATGCTGCTTCAAAACAATGTTAGTGTTAGAAACTTTAAGGATGATCTATTAAAGGACTATTTCAGGATTACAGTTGGAAGCAGAGCTGAAAATTTTTGGTTTATAAGCCATTTAAAGAGTATATTAAAGCAAATTGCAGAAGGGAAGTGATCTTTTGGAAGATAGAGTAGGAAGTATGTTAAGAAAAACCATGGAGACTGAGATAGAGGTTTACATTAATATTGATGGAGAAGGAAGCTATGATATCAATACAGGAATTGGATTTTTTGACCATATGCTATCTTTAATGAGTAAACATGGACTTATAGATATGAATATAAAAGCTCAAGGGGATCTTTATGTAGACCCACATCATACTGTAGAAGATGTAGGAATAGTTTTAGGAGAGGCAATTAAAAAGGCACTAAGGGATAAGGCGGGTATAAAAAGATATGGTTATGCTTTAGTTCCTATGGATGAAGCGCTTCTAGAGGTTGTATTAGATATAAGTGGGAGACCTTATCTTGTATTTCAAGGGGAGTTTAAAACCAGTAAATTAGGTGGCTTTGATACAGAACTCACTAAGGAATTTTTTAGGGCTTTAGCCTTTAATGCAGGAATTACTCTTCACACTCGTGTATTATATGGAGAAAATACACATCATATGATAGAGGGCTTATTTAAGGCCTTAGGGAGAGCATTAAGGGATGCTACCACTATTGATGAAAGAGTTAAAGGGGTTATGTCTACAAAGGGAATATTGTAGTTTTTAAGGGGGAAAATAATATGATTTCAATTATTGATTATGGAATTGGAAATCTTAGAAGTGTACAAAAAGCCTTAGAGTACCTTAAGATTAAAGCGGTAATAACATCAGATGAAAAAGTGATTTTAAGGAGTGATGCAATTATACTTCCAGGGGTTGGTGCATTTCCAGATGCTATGAAAAATATAAGTGATAACGGAATAGATAAAACTTTAGCTATTGCCTTAACTGAAGGAAAACCAATACTTGGTATTTGTTTAGGTATGCAGCTTTTATTCGAAGAAAGCGATGAAATAATTAGAACCCAGGGTTTAGGATTCATAAAAGGGAAAGTTAAAAAGCTAGAAGGAAATATTAAAGTACCACATATGGGTTGGAATAGTATTAATATTAAGAAAAACTGCCCACTGCTTAAGGGCGTTGAGGAAGGAAGCTTTGCATATTTTGTCCATTCCTACTATGTTCAAGTTGAAAAGGAAGAAGACCTTAATGCCACTACCTTCTATGGAAGTGAGATAACAGCGGTAGTCAGCGCAAATAATGTATATGGGGTCCAGTTCCATCCAGAAAAAAGTGGAGATGCAGGAATGAAGATACTACAAAATTTTGGAGAGTTGGTATTGTGATAATATTTCCAGCTATGGATATAAAAGATGGGAAATGTGTAAGACTATATAAGGGAGATTTTAATACTTCCCAAATAGTGGGCGAAAATCCGGTAGATACAGCCGCCAAGTTTGTTCAAGAAGGTGCAGAATATATCCATATGGTAGATTTAGATGGTGCTTTAAATGGTGAAACTACCAATATAAAGGTAATAAAGCAGGTCTTAAAGGAAATAAATATTCCTCTCGAGCTAGGGGGAGGTATCAGAGATATGAATTCTGTGGAGACTCTCTTTGACATTGGTGTGACACGATTAATTTTAGGTACTGCGGCTTTGAAAAATCCAGGATTTCTTAGGGAAGCTATAAAAAGATATGGCGATTCTATTGCTGTAGGCATAGATGCTAAGGATGGATTTGTAGCACTAGACGGATGGATAAACATCAGCAAGGTTGATTATATTGATTTTGCAAAAATTATGGAGGATATAGGAGTTAAAACTATAATCTTTACAGATGTGAGCCGGGATGGGACCTTAACAGGGCCCAATCTAAAGCAGACTCTAAAGCTAAAAAAAGCTGTTAAGTGTGATGTGATTGCAGCAGGTGGAGTTAAAGACCTTGAAGATATAAAGTTATTAAAAAAAGAAAATTTTTATGGAGTTATTATAGGTAAGGCCATTTATTCTGAAAGTATTAAACTTAGCACGGCAATAGATATAGGAAAGGAGTGAATTTATGCTAACAAAAAGAATTATTCCATGTCTCGATGTTAATATGGGAAGAGTTGTAAAGGGTATTAATTTTATTAACTTAAAGGATGTAGGAGATCCTGTGGAGATAGCAGAGTTTTACAACAAGGAAGGTGCAGATGAAATAGTTTTCTTGGATATAACAGCCACCCATGAAGGAAGAAAAACAATGCTTGAGGTAGTAAGAAGGACTGCTGAAAAGATATTTATACCCTTAACTGTAGGTGGGGGAATTATGGGAGTTGAAGATTTTAGAGAGATACTTAAGGCAGGAGCGGACAAAATATCTATAAATTCAGCTGCAGTAAGAGAACCAGAGCTTATAACAAAAGCGGCAGATAAGTTTGGTAGTCAGTGTGTGGTGGTAGCAGTAGATGGAAGAAAAAGTCCTACTGGAGTGGGTTGGAATGTAGTAGTAAATGGTGGAAGGGTAGATACAGGTTTAGATTTAATAAAGTGGGTTAAAAGAGCAGAAGCTCTGGGAGCAGGGGAGATTCTCTTAACAAGTATGGATGCAGATGGAACAAAAAAGGGCTACGATATACCTATGACAGATGTGGTATGCAGCAGCATTAATATACCAGTCATAGCCTCTGGAGGTTGTGGAAAACTGGAGCATTTTAAGGAGGTCTTTAACAAGACCACTGCAGACGCTGCTTTAGTAGCTTCCTTATTTCACTATAAGGAATTAACGGTAGGGCAAGTTAAAAGATATTTGAGGGAAAATAAAATAGAGGTAAGATTATAATGAATTTAGCTAACGAAAAAGGAAAGCTTGAAGAATTAGTTTATAAGGATCAGCTTATTCCAGCAGTAATCCAAGATTATGAAACCCTTCAAGTACTTATGGTAGCATACATGAACAAAGAATCTTTAGCAAAAACTCTTGAGAGCGGAACTACTTGGTTTTGGAGTAGGTCAAGAAGGGAATATTGGAACAAGGGTGCAACTTCTGGTCATTTTCAATACGTAAAGGATATTTTACTAGATTGCGATAATGATACCTTGCTAATTAAGGTGGAGCAGCTTGGAGTTGCTTGCCATACTGGAAGGATGAGCTGCTTTTATAAGCAATTAGGAAAGGATGAATAATATGAAAGCTTTAGAAGAATTATATAAAGTTGTTGAGGACAGGAGATTTAATGCTATTGAAGGCTCTTATACAAATTATTTATTTGAAAAGGGCTTAGATAAGATACTAAAAAAGCTTGGAGAGGAATGCTCTGAGATAATAATAGCTAGTAAAAATGGAATAAAGGAAGATACCATATCAGAAATTAGCGACTTTTTATATCATATGGTGGTACTTATCTCAAATGAAGGCATAACCTTAGAGGACATATCTACTGAGCTTGAAAAAAGAAGTCTTAAGGTTGGAAATAAAAAACAGGAAAAAAACCTTGAGGGTATTAAATAATTTGGAACAAGGAGTGAATAAACTATGGATATAAATGAAATGATTGATGAGTTGAGGGAAAAAATAATTATATCTACTTTAGAACTGGTGAAGATAAAGAGTCTTCAGGGGGAAGCACAGCCAGGGATGCCCTTTGGTGAAGGCGTATCAAAAGTTTTGAATAAAGCTCTAGAGATTTCTAAAGCTCTTGGGTTTACGACTAGAGATATTGATGGATTTATAGGCTATGCTGAATATATGCCAGAGGGAATTGACCCTAATTCTGAGGACTATATAGGAGTTCTGGGACATTTAGATGTGGTACCTGAAGGCACAGGTTGGACCTATCCGCCTTATGGTGGTGAAATACACAAGGGCAAAATATATGGAAGAGGCACCACAGATGACAAATCTCCTATAGTTGCGGCGCTATATGGTTTAAAGGCTGTAAAGGAGCTTAACCTTCCTTTAAGTAAGAAGGTTAGGATTATATTTGGTACCAATGAAGAAACTGGTTGTGGAGAGATTAAACATTATTTAGCTAAGGAAAAACCACCGGTAGCAGGTTTTACTCCAGACGCCCAGTATCCAATAATTTATGCAGAAAAAGGGATAACCGTATTTGATATAAGAAAGATGCTTGACCAGACCCTTGTTAATGATAAGGGAGTAGACATAATAAGACTGGAAGGCGGCTTAGCAGCAAATATGGTACCAGCAAACTGTGAAGCAGAAATTAAAACTGAAGACACTACAGGAGTTTTGAAGATTATTGATGAATTCGTAATAGAAAAAGGCTTTGATATAAACTATGAGGTATTAAAGGATACTATAGTATTATATTCAAAAGGTAAAGCTGCCCATGGAAGTCTTCCAGAGCAGGGTCAGAATGCTATAATGCAATTATTTTTACTTCTAGGTAAGCTTCAAGTTAAGGGTAAGGACTTAAATGATTTTATAGCTTTCATGAATAAATATGTGGCTTTAGAAAATCATGGTGAAGCCTTAGGCATAGGCCTTAGCGATGAACCCTCAGGCAAGTTATCCTTTAACGTAGGAGTGGCTACCTTAACAGGTTCAGATATAACTTTAGCATTGAATTTAAGGTATCCTGTTACTAATACCTATGAGGACATGATGGTACCCTTTAACAAAATGCTTGAAGGAGAAGGAATAGTTGTAATTAATATGCTTCATATGAAGCCTCTATATTACCCAAAGGATCATCCTCTTATCAAAACACTATGTGAGGTCTTTGTGGATTATACAGGCCTTACAGCTGAACCACTTGCCATAGGTGGAGGAACCTATGCAAAGGAGATGCCAAACATAGTAGCCTTTGGACCGATTTTCCCAGGCAAGCCTGATTTAGATCACCAGGTGGATGAGTATGTTGAAATAGAAGACTTAATACTAAATGCAAAAATTTATGGGGAGGCCATATATAGATTAGCAAAATAGGGGGGATTACAAATTGAAAGAAAATAGAATAAAGCTAAGAACAAAAATCATAGGTATTGTTATCATGCTTGTTGGATTATTAGGCATAATTGATACGTTTATTGCTCTTAAAAATCATTGGGGCTATAACTTTGGTACCTTTTTTCCTGCAGCGGTGGGAGCATTTATGATAATCATTGGATTTATTGAAGGTATAATGGGCAGCTACCGTCTTGGAGCTTGGTATAGAAATAGTAAAAGAGTTATTCTTACTTTATTATTTATTCTTTTTATATCCTTTTTGTTTATTGAAGGTGTGATAATATATAATGGTTTAAATAAAGATAAAGTTAAAACAGATTATTTAATAGTTTTAGGAGCAGGGCTAAGGGGGGAAACTCCATCCCTAGCTCTTATGAATAGGATGAAAAGTGCTTTGGTTTATGCAAATAAATACCCAGATGTATTGCTTGTACTATCTGGAGGCCAGGGCATAGAAGAGACTATATCTGAAGGGGAAGCTATGAAAAGATATTTTATAGCAAATGGTATAGAAGAGGATAGGCTCATTCTGGAGGATAAGGCTAAAAACACTTATGAGAATTTCAAAAATTCTTACGAGTTACTTAATAATCTGGGAGTAAAAATGCCAGTAAAAATAATGATTGAAACTAATAATTTCCATATGTTTAGATCTAAATTCCTAGCAAAAAGGGTAGGATTTATTGCATATGGAGAGCCTTCAGCTATTCCTTATTATTTAATACCTAATTTGTATATACGAGAATACTTTGCAGTTATTAAAAGCTTTCTACTGGATAGATAGTTTTACGCTCATTATATAAAAACAGTAAAATATCAGGATGGTGATTTATGTTTACACCGGTTAAAAATACTAAAGTATATGAGGGTATTGTTGATCAAATAAAAGAAATGATAAATAATGGTACCCTAGGAAAAGGGGATAGACTTCCACCGGAAAGAGAACTAGTTGGAATGTTTAAGGTTAGTAGAGCATCCATAAGGGAAGCCTTAAGATCCTTGGAGATACTAGGGCTTATTGAATGTAAGCATGGAGAGGGAAATTTTGTTAATAAAGATTCTGAAAAGGATAAGAAAGAACTGCTATCACTGGTATCCATACTTGAAGGCAGCAAGGCAGAGGAAGTATTATCTTTAGGTAAGGCTATACAAGAGGAAGCTGCCTCTGAGGCTGCAGGAAATATATCCCATAAACAAATCTTAGAAATTGGATTTATACTTCAAATACTTAAAACTACAAAAGATTCAGAGGTATATCTTAAGATGGATAAAGAGTTTTTGAGCAAGCTGGTTAAAGCTTCTTCAAATAGTTTGTTAATAAATTTATATGAAAGTATATCAAGTCTTTTAGATGTGATTACTAGAATGCCTAAGAAGGAAGTATTTGTTAAGGAAGAAAACAGGCTTATCCTAAGAGTTGAATATGAAAGTATTTATAAAGCGATTTCAGAGCATAATCCAGAAGCTGCAGCCAGAGCAGTAAGGACACACCTAGAATTTGTTAACCAATTTATAATAAAAAGTGAATTATTTCAATAAATAAATTCAGGGACATACCAACTGCTTATAAGACGTAGAAGTCAACACAATCGATATAATAGTAAAATCGATAGTGTTGACTCTTTCGTTTCAGTTGGTGTGTCCCTGTTCCTATTAGAACGAATTTATCTGGAGCTAAACTTATATATAGTTGTGTAATTATATGTATCGCCGGCTTTTAAAATAGGTGATGGGAAGTTCTTATGTACCATAGCATTTGGGAAAAATTGTGTTTCTAAGCATAAAGCCTGTCTTTTGTTGTAAACAGCTCCACCCTTACCAATTGCACTGCCGTCTAAAAAATTGCCAGAATAAAATTGTATACCTGGTTTATCAGTGTAAACTTCCATAACTCTCCCTGATACTTCATCATAAACCTCTGCAGCCTTTTCCTTAAGGTTTCCAGCTGTATTTAATACATAGTTATGATCATAACCACCAGCAAAAACCATCTGAGGATCGCTATCATTTATTCTATCACCTATATATGTAGGTGAGGTAAAATCTAAAGGTGTACCCTTAACGTCTCTAAATTCTCCATTAGGTAGAGAAGCTTCATCAATAACTGTAAATTTATCTGCATTTATCCATACCTTATGCTTTAATATATCACCAGAGGCATGACCGGATAAATTAAAATAAGAATGATTTGTAAGATTTATAACTGTAGTCTTATCTGATACTGCAGAATACTCTATTCTTAACTCATTTTCTTCACTTAAGGTGTATATAACCATCACCTTCAAGTTCCCAGGATAACCTTCTTCTTTATCCTTACTTGTATAACTAAGTTCTAAGGAATCTTCATATACTTCATAATTCCACAATACCTTATCAAAGCCAACCTCTCCACCATGGAGATGATTTTCGCCTTCATTTTTAAATAACTTATATTCCTTGCCATCTAACTCAAAAGAAGCATTTGCTATTCTATTGGCATGCCTTCCTATTATGGCACCAAAATAAAATGCTTTTTTATTATAGTCTTCTAATTTTTCGTAACCTAAAACTACATCTTCCAATTTTCCAACTCTATCTGGGGCTTTTAAAGATATTAGTATTCCACCGAAATTAGTGATTTGGGCTTGAAATCCTTTAGAATTTTTTAAGGTAAAATAATTTACTGATCTTCCATCTGGAAGGGTACCAAAATGTCCTTTTGTTATACTCATTATTAAAACCTCTTTTCATTATGATATATATAGTTTAATAAAGATTGCCTTCCTAGTCAACAGATTGAGACAATTAAGAGTTGAGAGCTATAAAAGTTACAGGAGTTTCATTGTAATAAGTAATATGTAATGCTAGAATTGAAATATAGAAGTTATTTATAATCTGCTGATAGTATATTTTATATTATGAAAGGAAGTTAGTATTGTGGGTTCACGAGAAAAAATCAAACAAATCTTTGACCTGAAATCTAACGGAATGACCGGATTTTGGACGGGTAATCCTCATCCGGAGACTGAAAAAATCTATTTATCACAAATGGGAATAGAAAACCGAGAACTTTTATTCCAGTCCTTGGAGGATGATTGCCGTTGGCTTCAAGGGGATTCAGCCTATAAGCACCCAGAAGGAAAGCCTATGTTTGAAACTTCCCTGGGGAAAACCCGCATAGGTTTAAGTGATCCTGGATATTTTTCAGACTGCGAATCATTAAAGCAAGTTGAGGAATTTCCATGGCCAAATCCTAATTTTTTGGATTTTAATGATTTAAAGGCTGAAATAAAAAAGCATCCTGACAAAGCAATTTTAACTGGTATGTGGAGTCCTTTTTTCCATATTGTGTCAGATTTCTTTGGAATGGAAAACTATTTTATGAAAATGTATACCGATCCTAAAATTGTTGAATCTGTTACCAATCATATAGTAGACTTCTTTTGTATAGCCAATGACCGGCTTTTTAAGGAAATCGGAGATTCTGCAGATACTTTCTTCTTTGGAAATGATTTTGGAAGCCAGTTGGATTTGTTGATTTCGCCAGAATCCTTTAAGCAATTTGTCTTGCCTGGGTTCAAACGGCTGATTGAGGTTGCTAAAAAGCATAACAAAAAAGTGCTTTTACATTCATGTGGCTCCATATATAAAGTCATTCCACTGCTAATTGATGCAGGTATAGATGCCCTACATCCTATACAGGCAAAGGCAGCTAAGATGGATGCAGTGACGTTGTCTAGGGAATTTAAAAATGACATTGCTTTTGTAGGGGGTGTTGACACACAAGAATTACTAATATATGCCACACCAAAACAAATCAAAGAGGAAGTATATCGGTTGAGAGAGACTCTCGGCCCTAATTTTGTAGTGAGTCCTAGTCATGAAGCTATTTTGCCTAATGTGCCACTATGTAATGTTATCGCAATGGCAGAAGCAGCAAGGGAGTAAAAAATGTTATTAATAATAGTATTTATTAGAGGTTACAAGGGGGAAAGAAAATGGATTTAGATACATTGAAAATTGATAATTTGAGAAGATGTAAAAAAGGACTACATTTTATTATCGCATCTGTAATCATTTGGTGCGCAGTACTAATTGTATGGTTACTACCAATAAAAGATAGTCTAAACAAAAATTTATTAACCTTTTGTTTTACTACACCCTTAGTACCACTAGCATATATGATTTCAAAGATTATAAAAGCAGAATTTTCAATCAAGGATAATCCTTTAAGTAACTTAGGCCTTTTATTTGCTTGCAATCAATTCTTATATATATTAATTCCAATGTGGGTATACCCAACAGTACCAGATAAAATGGTAATGGTTTTGGCTATTATTTTCGGGGCACATTTACTACCTTTTGGATGGCTATATAAGTCAAAGGCATACTCAGTAATGTCCATACTTATATCTCTAACAGTGTTTATTATTGGAATTATGTTCAGTGCTGTTGCAGTTGCAATAGTTATGATAGTATTTGAAATAGTATTTTCTATATGGTTAATGATAGAAATTAAAGGGGAAGTTATAAATGAACATTTATGAAGCTATATTAAAGAGAAGAACTATAAGAAAGTTTAAACAAGAGGAGATACCTTTAGAGGTCTTGAAAAAGTTAACTAATGCAGCTAGAATCGCACCCTCTGCAAGTAATATGCAACCGCTTAAATATATTATTGTAAATGATAAGGATAAAGTGAAGGAAATATTTAAATATGTAAGTTGGGCAGGGGCAATAAGACCAGAGGGGAACCCTAAAGCTGGTGAAGAGCCAACAGCATATATACTCATGCTTTGTGACAAAGAAATAAGAAAAGATGGCTTTGACACTGATGCTGGAGCTGCAATGGAAAACATTATTTTAGCAGGAGTTGAGGAAGGCATTGGTAGCTGCTGGATGGGAGCTATTGATAGAGGAAATATTACTAAACTTTTAGCCATTCCAGAGAGATTTACTATACATACTTTAGTTTCTCTAGGCTATAATGGGGAAGATCCAGTTATGGAAGATGAGGAAGGCTCCTTAAAGTACTATAAGGATGAAACAGGTCGACTTCATGTGCCAAAAAGAAAATTCGAAGATGTAGTCTTTATAAATAAGATAGATTAATCTATTCAACTTTGCCTGAGGCAAATATTGATAAACGTAATCCTTCACTGCCGAAACAAAGAATAATTTAATTCAGGGACACACCTGCAGGCTTGAGAATGAAGTCTTTAAAATCACAGATTGCATAGCGATAAATGCCATCTTTATCGCTACAAAATCAGCAGGTATGTCCCTGTTCAGCTTAGAACGATAATATCGTCTTTCTTCCTATCCTCCACAGTTTCAAAAACTATATCGAAATCATAGTTTTCAGGATACATATCTTTACTTTCGATATACAAGGTAAGTCTTTTATGGTTAATTTTAATCTTATTTTTCATAACCATAACCCCGAATTCACCTCGTCCATTTTCAAGTTCATATATGATACCTGTTTTATCCATGCTGCTTACATGTACACAGTCTCCAATATTAAATTTTGACTTCTTTTTCTGCTTCTTACTTATCTCGTGTATTTCATATAAGTTTTTATTTGTTTCTTTTCTTTTTTCTTGCTCAAGTAACATGTCTTCAGCAATAAGTTTTTTAGTATTTATTTCTGATAATATATCACTATATGACTTATTTTCCTTATAGGTTATAAAGTGGGCTCTCTCAATAATATTAATATCCATACCAAGCCTTAAGGCTATATACAGGGCATTGCTCTCACCAGACTTACCTACGGTAAGTTTATATAGAGGTTTTAAGGTTTCTATATCAAATTCCATACAACCATTTTTAAAACCTTCATTATTTTCAGCAAATTCCTTGATTTCACTGTAGTGGGTAGAGGCTAAAATTGTGGAGCCATTTGCATATAGCTTCTCAAGCACTGCAGTTGCTATTCCCATACCTTCGCTAGGGTCTGTTCCAGCTCCTATTTCATCTAGTATAACCAGACTGTTTGCATCTGATATATTAGTTATTGTGATGATGTTTTTAATGTGTGAGGAGAAGGTACTAAGACTTTCCTGAATACTTTGACCATCTCCAATGTCTACTAGAAAATCCCTATATATAGCAAGGTCAGATCCTTTCTTACAGGGGACATGGAGGCCAGCTTGTGCCATCATTGTTAAAAGTCCAATAGTTTTTAGAGCTACAGTTTTTCCTCCCGTATTAGGTCCAGTTATGACAAGGCAACAGTAAGATACACCAATTTCAAAATCTATAGGTACTGCATCATTTCCAAGTAAGGGATGCCTGCCAGCTACTATCTTAATATGATTATTAGTATTTAAGCTAACTTCTCTTCCATTAATGGCTCTGCTATACTTTGCCTTTGCAAATATGAAGTCTAAATAAGCCATAGTTTCAATATTTACAGATATTTCTCTGGTATAATCTAGTATTAGATTAGTTAAAACAGATAAAATCCTATAGACTTCCTTTTCCTCTAAAAGCCTTATATCATTCAGCTCATCTGAAGCCTCTTTTATTTCTTTAGGCTCAATAAAACAGGTGGAACCAGAGGAGGAGGTATCCAAGATAGTTCCTTCTATATTATTTTTATATTCCCTTTTGATTGGAACCACAAACCTTCCTCCACGGATGGTTACTAAATTATCTTGTAGATAGTCTGTATATTTCGAACTTTTCATAAGACTATTAAGTTTATCTTTTACTTTGTTTTCTAGTATCACTATCTTCTTTCTTATTTTGCTTAAAAGGGTACTGGCTCTATCGTCTACATGACCATTATTTATGCACCGGTCTAGCTCTATTGAGAGCTCTGCTAGTTCAGTTATTGAATGGGTATAAGTAGAAACCATAGGTGCTAAACTTTCTTTGTTTTCCATGAAAAGCTTAAGTTTGGCTCCATCTTTAAATAAGATGTTTAAGGTATCTAGCTCAACTTCATTTAAAATAGATTCTTTATTTAGCTTAAGTAAAATATTGTCTATTCCACTCAAACTATGAAGAGGAAGGTTAGAGCCACTATTTAATATAATTTTTGCTTCACTTGTCTCCTTAAGCCATCTTTCAATTAAATTTATATCTAGGCTGGGCTCTATTTTATTTATCATATCTTTAGCTCTATCTGAAACAGTATAGGTTTTTAATATATCTTTAATTTTATTAAATTCTAATATATTTATTGAATTATTCATTTATTTCCTCCATTTTATTAAAACACAGATAATATTATAATTAATGTTATTATTTCTAATATCATTAAAAAATATAAGAAGGCTAAGAATCATAGATTTCTTAGCCTTCATCAATATCAAATAAATGGACAGAAATAAATACTGCCAAAGAAAAAATAAAGAAAATCCATGCTTATTCTTAGTTTCTAAAAAACTGTACGACAAAACATCTACTAGTTTTTAGAACTGATATAAAATTATCAGTTAAGAATAACCCCGCTCATAAAAAGACTTCCTTTCTTAATTAAGTTTAATTGTCCTATATATTATAGTACACTTTGATCATTATTACAATACATATATTTTTGTGATTATTTATTAGTTTAAATGAATTTTTTATATGATTTTACAAAACTTAAGATATTTAAACCTATAAGTTCTACAGATGAAAGTGTATTTCAACATCTAAAGATTGGTTTTTATGGCTTTCTATGTTTAAAGACTATAGTAAGAAGTAAATTGTAAACTAAAGGAACAACCATTATTTACTTGTTTACCTCCTGCAATTTATATTCCATACTTAAGGTGTACTTAGTAGGAGGTAAAATGGCAAATGAAAAGAATTTATTGTATAAGTCTTGTTATCTTCTTGATTATACTTAATACAAGTTTGAGTTTTATGAAAACTAAAGTTGAAACACCATCAGCTTCCACAGAGGGCTTAAAAGGTAAGGCTACAAGTAGTAAAGAAATATTTGGATTTGCTACCTACCATTATCCAGGGGATAAATCCTCTTATAATTCAATTATTACGAACGCAGGAATGATAAATGATATTGCAACTGAAACTTACGTAACAAATGGAGTAGGAAAACTTGCAGGGGTGGCACCCTATATCCAAGTAAGCTATGCCAATTCAAAGGTAATAAAAACCTATGCCATGATAACAAATAATTTTGATGGAAAGATTGCTAAGGAACTATTGGAAAGTAGTATTAATAGACAAAATCTTATAAATGATTCCTTAAATAAGCTTAAGGAAAATGGATATGAAGGGGTAAATATAGATTTAGAAGGGGTATTTTATTATGATAGAGAGTATTTAAATACCTTTATAAAGGAAATATATATTGCCCTGCATTCTAAGGGCTACACAGTTACCCTATCTATTCCAGGAAAAACCTATGATAATTATAAGGATGGTTGGTCTGGAGCCTTCGATTACAGCGTTTTAGGAGCTAATTGTGATAAGGTTGTAATAATGACCTATGATGAGCATTATTCCGGTGGGAGTCCTGGACCCATAGCTTCCATCGGTTGGGTAAACAATGTTGTTAATTATGCAATTACCCTTATACCTAAAAGCAAGCTTTTACTGGGGACAGCTGCCTATGGATATGATTGGTCAGTTCTAGGTACAAAAGCTTTAAAGATTGAAGCTGCCCAGAGCCTAGCAGCTAGTTTAGGTGTGAGCATACAATGGGATGATAAAGCAAAAAGCTCCTATTATACTTATAAGGATTTAGACAATATAAGTCATACAGTTTGGTTTGAAGATGGTAGAAGTCTTTCCTACAAATTAGATCTAGTAAATAACAAAGATCTATTAGGCATAGCTATTTGGAGGCTTGGCACTGAAAATAAGGACTATTGGACAAGCATTAAAACAAAATTTGATATTAAACAAAAATAGAGTTAGTAGGCAGCACCTACTAACTCTATTTTGTTAGCTAAATCTAGAAGGCTCTAATTCATATAATAAAATAATCTTGTAACAGAAGGAAATTTTCTGTATTATTAATAATAACAGCAGTTAAGGGGGAATTCAGATATGGAAAAATCGGCAGAAAATTCAGATAATGGTTCTATAAGAAAAATTATTATTCCACTAATAGCAATAGCGTTGGGAATGTTAATGGTTATCATTGATGGAACAGCAATGAATGTGGTTGTACCAGTTATGGTTAAAAATTTTAAAAGCAATTTAAGTACAGTATCCTGGATTATTACAGGCTATGGATTAGCTCAGGCAATGGTTATTCCACTAGCAGGTTGGCTATCAGATCATTTTGGGCCTAAATTAGTATTTTTACTTTCAATGACCTTGTTCACCCTAGGTTCATTATTATGCTCCACAGCAGCAAATCTTAATATGCTTATTATATTCAGAATAATACAAGGACTAGGAGGGGGAATGGTTATACCAGCCGCAATCATACTTACCTTCAAGCTAAGCCCCCCTGGTAAAGTAGGAAAAGTTATGTCCTTTATTGGGATTCCAACTATGCTTGGCCCAAGTTTAGGACCTGTATTAGCAGGATATCTGGTAGATGTGGTTAGCTGGAGAGCTATATTTTATATTAATATACCCTTAGGAATATTAGGTTTACTAATAGGCTTAAAAACTATTCCAAACTTTAAAGGACATAAGGTACCAAGTATGGATTATATGGGGATAATACTAGCTCCCCTTGCTTTTCTTATGCTGACCTTTGGAGTAAACCAAGGATCAAATGGTTGGACCTCTTATAAAGCTTTAGTACCAATAATACTCGGAATAATAGTATTTATTATCTTTGTTATTAATGAGCTTAAAATGCATGAGCCCCTCTTAGAGATGAAGGTATTTAAAAACTGGAGTTTTAATCGGGGAATGATAGTCCAAAGCTCAGTTCAGATAACACTTTTTGGTATAGTATTTTTAATTCCTTTAATACTTCAACAGGTGAGAGGCTATAGTGTACTGGATACAGCCCTTATAATGTTTCCTAGCGCTATAGCGAGCATGATAATAATGCCTTTCACGGGGATAATATTTGATAGGATAGGTATAAGAGTATTAGCTATATCTGGTATGATAGTGCTATTAATTTCAGTATTTATGGTATTTAATACAGTGGATAAAAGTATAACTTCTCTAGTTTTATCCTTGATTGTATTCGGAATTGGCCTAGGCCTCATGAATCAGCTTAACACTCATAATCTTCAGGTGGTACCTATGGAGCTGGTAGGTAGGGTTACCTCACTGATTAATTCCTTTATGCAAGTAATTACCTCTCTAACTATAGCAGGGTTCTCCACCATGGTAGTGACAAGATATAAGCTTCATTCCACTCAGGGCCTAGGTTTTGTAGCAGCTAGCTTATCTTCTTATAGGGAAGCTTTTATTATGATTGGTATCTTCACTATAATAGGAGTAGCAGTAAGCTTTACTTTAAGAAGAGCAAAGGTAACAAAGCTATGAAAGAATACATGAAAATTTGGAACTGGATTTATAAGAACCTTCGTCCTCTTGATATTGCTAGATGGCAATATCATTTTGAAAAAGGTAATAAGGAGGACGTCCTAAAGGCCTTGTCTACATATCAGAATGAAGATGGTGGCTTTGGTCATGCTTTAGAACCTGATTCTTGGAACCCAAACTCCTCCCCCATACAAACCTGGGTTGCAACAGAAATATTAAAAGAAATAGATTATAAAGATAAAGAGCACCCCATTATTAGAGGTATCCTAAAATATCTTAAAAGTGGCGCTGACTTTAAAGAAGGATTTTGGCTTTCCTCTGTTTTATCAAATAATGATTATCCACATGCACCCTGGTGGCACACTGATATCAATAGTACTAGTCAAACCAGCTATAATCCCACAGCTTGTCTTGCAGGGTTTGGATTATGTTATTCTGATTTAGATTCCAAGCTCCATAAAAAATGCAAAGAAATTGTTGCGGAAGCGGTGAATAAATACTTAGAGGATGGATATCTAGAGAGTATGCATACTGTTAATTGTTACCTAAGGCTAATGGAGTATTGTGAACAGGTGGGAATTAAAGATTTGTTTGAAATATTTAAATTAAAAGAAAAATTAATTAAACAGGTAAAGTTATCAATTACAAAAGATAAGTGTCTTTGGGAAGGAAACTATATCTGTAAGCCCTCACAGTTTTTCAATTCACAAAACAGTATTTTTTATGAGACGAACAAAGAAATTGGTGATTATGAGTGCGAATATATTGTGAATTCTCGTAATGTTCAGGGAGTCTGGGATATTACCTGGAGCTGGAATGAGTATCCTTCAGAATGGGCAATAAGTGAAAATTGGTGGAAGGGGAATCTTGTTATATGCAACATGCTATATTTGAAAAACTTTAAGAAACTCTAGTTTTTCATATTTACGGATGAACAATAAAATCTAATGCAATAGAAATAAGGAGGAGAATAAAAATTCTCCTCCTTTACTAAAAAATTATTCTTTATAATTCTTTAGTGTATTGGTTGCAGCTTGCATAGCACTATCTACTGAAGTAAGGGTATTTTGGATTTGTTGTCTGTTTTCAGCCTTCTCCACTGAACTTAGTGCATTGTTCAAACAATTTTTTGCATCTTGAAGATGACCTGTAACATCTTGAACATGTTGTTTAGCGTTTTTTTGCATTTAAGTGTACCTCCTTAGTTTTTAATATGTATTCGTTTTGGATACAAAAATAGTATTTGCATTTTAACATAAAATAATACATAGAAATTGAGTAGGTACATTAATATTTATATTATTTGAACATATCCTGTAGGTAACTATCCTCAGGAGGAAGTACAAAACCTGGAGTAGCCTTTAAAGTATCTTTATAGTACGCTTCATACATGGCCCTAGCAATTGGAGCAACAAAACTACCATAACCTCCATCATATATAGCTACACAGACAGCTATCTTTGGATTATCTGCAGGAGCATAACCTACATATACAGCATAAGCTGTTCTTCCAAGAAGGTCTTGATCAGGACTAAAGGTTGCAGTTCCGGTTTTACCTGCAGTTTTAAAGGGAAGATTTTTAAACGCTCCAGCGGCTGTACCAATATCGTTAACCGCTTCCATTCCTTGTTTAACTGCAGCTATGGTAGAAGCACTAACCCCAGTATTTTCAACTATTTCTGGCTTAAATTCTTGTATTACCTTTCCATCTGGATCTGTTATTTTATTTATAAGAGATAAATTATATCTACTTCCACCGTCAGCTATAGTTGCTACATAATTAGCAAGCTGAACTGGAGTGAAGGCGTCCATTCCTTGACCTATACTAGCATTATATATATTGGCACCAGAATTAGCTTGGGAGTTTCCTTCATCTATCGCTTGCCATAGTATCTCCCCTACCGCCATGTTTATATCGGTTTTTGTATAGTTTTTATCTTTATAGGAACTATCAGCAGTTATTAGTTGAGTTAATAAATTTATATATGAGGTTGTGTCCCTGTTTCCTGTTTTAACGGTTTGTTTTATGTTGTCCCTTATTTTAGTCTTAAGAGCCTTTACATCCGTACTGTCACTGGCCCTGAAATTAAGATCTATAGGTTTAAAGGAACCACCGAAAGAGCTAGTGCCATGAAGCAGATTTGCCATGGCTACCCATAGATAACTTTGCGCATAACTGTTTAAGCCAGAGGTTTTATTATAAACCTGACCGAAGCTTTCGGGTATCTCTATACCTGTACTAGGCACGGTTTTAGATGCTGGGTCTGCTCCAAGACCAAATCTCCAGGCGAATTTAGCTAGAATGTTTTCATCTTTAGTGGTATCTCTTAAGTACATACCCACTGTCATAAAATAGGGATTACTAGAAAGTGCAAGAGCTCGAACTAAGGATACATAACCATTTGGTGCATCATTTGGGAACTTTGGTGTAAAATGTCTTCCATCATCAAATCTAGCTTGATCAAGCACAGTGGTTGAAGTTGTTATTACACCCGTCTCAAGGCCTGCCATAGCTGTTAATAGCTTAAAGGTAGAACCAGGGGGAATAAAGCTTGTGGCATAATCGAGTAGAGGCTTAGCATATATATTGTAAGGATCCCCTCTCTGCTTTCCCGTTGCATCTAAAGGAAATAGCTTATCTAGTAGAGCCTGTTCAGTAGAATTATTTTTGCCTACAAGACCCATTTTCCTAATATAATCTAAACCGAATTTAGTTAAATCTGGTGTGAAAAGAGTATTAACAAGGGCTGTAGACAGACCACCAGACGAGGTGAAGACATTAGGATCATAGCCAGGTCTACTTGCTATTGCGAGCACCTTACCAGTTCCTATTTCTATGGCAACAGCTGCTCCTCTAGTAGCGTTTCCAGAATCTATATCCCTAGTCGGATGTCTATTGGCTTGAAGGGAAGCAATAAAAGCATCTAGACCCCTTTCCGCTGCTATTTGAACATTCTTATTAATTGTCAGCTGTATATTATCTCCTGGATAAGGGTTTTTGCTACCCAGCTCTTCTACAATAGTTCCAAGGTTATCAAGTTTTACAATAGACTCTCCCTTAGAACCTCTTAGGTATTTTTCAAAGGAGCTTTCTATGCCAGTAATACCTATAAAATCTGTATTAACATCATAACCCTTTTCTTCATAAGCTTCCTGATTATCAGAGTTAATTCGTGCTACATAACCTAAAAAAGCAGAACCCAAATCATTATTAGGATAATACCTAATAGGCTCCATTTCTACAGATACTCCAGGCATTTCATTTTGTCTCTGCTCCAAAATAAATGCTGTATTTTTACTGATATTTGATTTTATGGTAACAGGAGTGGAGGCTCCCTGTATGGAAAGAGCATCCTTAATTACTATAAAACGTCTAAGCTGAGCCATAGAATAATTCTTAAGGAGTATTTTTAATATTTCGTCTCCACCCATACTATTTATAGCTGCTTTAGTGTAGCTGGAAACCTTTATTAATGAGCCTAAATCATAAAGCTTTACTAAATAAGCAAAGGTATCCTCTGGGGTAAGCTTTAAAAGCTCTGCATCTACTTTGTCTTTCTCTTTTGAACTAAGGGCTGAAGGTTTTTCATCTGGGTATAGGTTGATTTCAATAGCAGTATTAAGGCCTCTTATCCGTTTGAAACTTATCTCAAGTTTTTTAAGGACAGCAGGATCGCTGGATTTAAACTCAAAATGAAGTGGATTTACTTTAAGGACGAAATCATCTGTTGAAAGCTCCTTTTCTTCATCTAATATTTTGTAGGCAGTTAAAATGGAGGTATAAAAAGTGCTTTTATTATCCTTTGTTTCTGTGTACATCAGATTGTAGCTTTTCACACTTGTAGCTAATACTTCATCATTGCTATCAGTAATGTTGCCTCTTGGTGCATAGTTAGCAATCTGGGCAGTGCTACTTTGTACTAAGGAAGAATAGTAGCTTCCCTGATTTATCTGTAGATAAAACAATCTATACAAAATGATTCCAAACAATATAAACATGACCATTAAAAGTGTTAGGTTCCTATCGTATTTCTTATGTTTTTTATTTTTCATATTTTCCCACCTATAATTTCCTAAATTTTATTGCTGTTATGAATTAAAGTATACGATTAATATGTACTAATTATATACTTTACAGTGAAACTTGCAATAAACTAATTATTAATTATATTTTAGGAAATTTAATTAGGAGGGACGGTTAGCAATTATTGACTACTAGTGGCTCTTATTGACTATTGACTTTGAAGCCTAAAATGTTAGACTACATTGAGATACATGTCCTAAAAAGGGAAGCAGTAATAATATTTAATGGATTCAAGAGGAGGGAAGGTTATGGACGCAAAAGCCTTAATCAAAAAAGTGTATTTTAGTAAGGAAAAGATGAAGAATCATGATTTTATCAACAGTAGGAAATTGTACATATATGAGGGTTCTTTTGCCACAGGAATAATGGCACTTACTAGCGGAGCGTTTTTGGCAGGTTTTGCAAAGTATATGGGGGCTTCAGATCAGTTTAATGGTATAGTGGCAGCCATTCCAGCCTTTGCAGGTATAATTCAAATATTATCTCCAGTTATTTTTGAAAAACTGGAACATAGAAAATTACTAATATGTATCCTCAGTATATGTTTTAGGATGCTACTTAGCGCAATGGTATTAATACCCATCGCCTTTAGTCAAACAGGTTTAAGGCTTGGCTCGTTAGCTATAATTTATACCCTAGCCTACATATTAGGCTCCTTTATAGGGCCACCTGTAGGAAACTGGATAATAGATTTAACTCCAGAACATATTAGAGGCAATTATTGCGCTGTAAAAGATATGTATGCCTTATTATTTATGACGGTTTTAACACTTTTTTGTGGTAAGCTATTAGATTATTTCAAATATATTGATAAAGAATATAACGGATTTTTAATAATAGGTGCAATAGCATTTGTAATGACGATTATCCACTTCTTTATTATAAGCTCCATCAAGGAACCTATGGCTCACAAAAGTAGCTTTCACATAGATTTAAAAAAGGCTATAACAGAGCCTTTTGCTAATAAGCAGTTTAGAAAGATAATAATATTTTCAGCCCTTTGGAATATTGGGTTTTGTATGGCAAACCCTTTCTTCTCAGTTTACATGGTTGCTAATCTGAAGCTTGACTATACCTACATAATGATTGTTGGAGTAGTGTCAACTCTAGTTAGGGTATCAACTACTAAGTTATGGGGAAGGTTTGCAGATAGGAACTCCTGGTTTTTGTCTACTAAGTTATCCATAGCTATGGTTGCAATAGCACATTCAACTTGGTTTTTCATTAATCCACAAACTATGTGGGTGCTAATACCTGTTGCATACATTATTGGAGGCTTTGCCTGGGCAGGAGTAAATATAAGTATCTTCAATATACAGTTTCAATATGCTCCTAAGGATGGAAGGACCATGTACGTGGGTACAAGTGCAGCTATTGGAGGCTTGCTTGGCTTCACTAGCTCAATAATCGGATCAATAATCCTGAGTATAGTTGGCACAAAAATAATAAAACTAGGGATATTTGCTATAAGCAATATGCAGATAATATTTGCTATATCAGGTATCGCACTTTTTATATGTGCTATTTATATACATTATTTTATAAAACAGGTAGTAATAGACGCATAGTCCAATTATTTTTGATATAATATAATATATAGAAAACCTTTTTATCATTTTCTTAGTCTAATGAATATAGTGAATATTTTAAATGTAATATATCACAAAGATGGGGGAGGTTAAAAATGAAAAGTAAAGGTTACATAATCAGTACCTTAATTATTGGACTAATCTTATTTCCTGCTATGCTCACAGGGTGTTCTTCGAAAAAGGCAACTAGTAATGCATCATATTCTATGGATAATAAAACAAATGCCTTAAATGGTAGCCCAGGTGTTACTCAAAATGGAACAATCTCATCTGAACAGGCACCAAGTAGTGGCTCAACTAACTCACAAAATACTACGTCCATAGCTAAAGATGCAGCAACGCCTGCAGCCCCTACCCTAGGTGGAAATAAAATAATACTTTCAGGAACCATTCAAATGGAAACCCTCAAATATGAGACCACCATTAAAGCCCTTTCAGATTATATTACATCCCTTGGAGGATATTCTGAAAATTCTACAATTCAAGGCAGTGGTATTAATTATGGAAATAATCCTCAGCTTAGACAAGCAAATTTTATTTTTAGAATCCCTAAAGATAAGTATCCTGGATTTTTCACAGGGGTGAAAGGCTTTGGGACTATAACCTCACAGCAAATGAGAGGAGACGATGTTACCCAAGCTTACACAGATACAGATGCTAAGGTGAATGCTTTAAAGATTCAAGAACAAAGATTATTAGAACTTACAAAAAAGGCCGGTCAGCTTAGCGACATTTTACTAATTGAAAATCAGCTATCCACCGTAAGACAGCAAATAGATAGTTTAACCACTCAATTAAAGACTATAGACAATCAAGTAACTTATTCAACTGTTAATGTGACAGTACAGGAAGTTGAAGTACCATCAACCATCGCTCCAAGTAAGTCAAAGGGCTTGCTATATCGAATGGGCTACAGCTTTAATGAATCTTTGAAAAGTCTATCAGTAATTGTTCAAAATTTTATAGTATTTATCGTGGCAGCCCTTCCATTTTTAGTTATTATTGGGCTACTAATTGGAATTGGACTTGGGAGCCATAAATTATTAAGAAAGTTTACAAAAAAAGATAAAATTGAGTAATTAGAGAGGGTTATCTAAAGGATATTTATATCCTTTAGATAACCCTAATTTTTAGCCTATTTTTAAAACCAACTCTCCGCGAGCAACTTTATACCTATAGGGATGTCCTCTAGGTTTATTCCAGCGAAACCAATGAAAATAACTGGGTAGGGCGAAAAAACAGGATTAATATAATGGCTTTTAATTGTTTTTACTACAACGCCTTTCCCTAAAGCTCTTTGAATTAGCTCCTCTTCCCTTAGATTTGTTTTCACCTCTAGTAGAATATGAAGACCAGAATCTGCACCTATTACAATAACCCTATCACCAAGATATTTATTAACATAATAAAGTAGAGCTTCCTGCTTTCTTTTATAAGAAGTTCTAAGCTTCCTCAGGTGCTTTTCCCAAAAACCTTCCTTCATAAAATCCTCCAAAGCTTTTTGCATAAGTCTTGATACACTCTGCTCATAGATCTTGAAGCTTTCCTCATATATATTAAGGAGAGGCTTGGGGAGAATCAGGTAGCTTATTCTAATTGAAGGCATGAGGGATTTTGAAAAACTTCCTAAATATATAACCCTTTCCTTTGTATCTAAACCTTGAAGAGAAGGGACAGGCTTTCCTCTATATCTGAACTCCCCATCATAATCATCCTCCAGGATATAAGCACAGTTGTCAACAGCCCATTGAAGTAGTTCAAGCCTTTTTCCTATAGGCATAACCATTCCAAAGGGGTATTGGTGGGAAGGGGTTACATATACAAGCTTTGCCCTTGTGTCCTTAAGAAGCTTTAGATTTAGTCCATCCTCCTCTAAATTAATAGGTAATACCTTAAAACCAAAATGATTAAAAACCTCCTTTGCTCCTACATAACCAGGTTCTTCAAAGGCAATGTCTTTATATCCGGAGTCAATGTTTGCATTGACTCCGGATATTATTTTATGAAGCTTTAATATAATATGGCTAAGCATACTCAAGGATTGCTGGGAACCAGAGGAAATCAATATTTGCTCTGGGGAGGAGGTAACCCCTCGGGAGTAATGAAGATGCTTTGCTATTTCCACTCTTAGACCATAATCTCCCTTATGCTCTCCATAAGATAAAAGCTCCTTTGCCTCCCGATCAACAGTTCTTGAAAGTATTTTCTGGAAGTCCTTAAAAGGAAACAAGTCCAAATCTATTTGCCCGCTGGTAAAATCATACTTTGAGATTATATGTTCCGCTATCTCCAAAGGGTATTGTCCAGGTAGCTTTACCGAAGTAATAGAATCTTTTTGTATTGCTTCCACATATAAGCCTGATCGACTTCTAGCTTTTACGTAGCCTTCAGCAATAAGCTGCTCATAGGCAGCCTCAATAGTGTTTTTGCTTAAGCCTAAGGTTTTGGATAAACCTCTTATGGAGGGCAACTTCACAAGCGCTCCAATATTTCCAAGTAGAATTTCCCCCTTTAAATATTTATATAGCTGAATATATAAAGGATCCTTGTCTTTACTATTTAGCTTTGGTGTTATTTCCAGCATATAGCTACCTCCAACTGTACCTATCAAAAATGTAAAAACTGTCACTTCTAACAATGACAAATATTTTTTATAATAATTATAATAGATATTTGAGAATTATACTATAGGGAGAGATAAAAATGCAAAAATTTACTAAAGTTACAAAAGATATGAATATTTATCAGGGCTTAAATCCAATAGAGCTAATAAAAGAATATGGAAGTCCCTTGTATGTTTATAATGAAAGAATATTAAGATATAATTGTAAAAAACTTAAGCATCTGATTCCTTATGAAAATTTTCATGTGAGCTATTCCGCTAAAGCAAATAGTAATATACATATAATGAAGATAGTGAGAGAAGAAGGTCTAGATGTAGATGCTATGTCTCAAGGGGAGATATTTGTACAACTTAAGGCTGGCTTTACCCCAGAGCAAATATTTTTTGTTTCTAATAATATTTCCAGAGAAGAAATGGCTTATGCAATCGGACAAGGGGTATCAATAAGCGTTGACTCAGTGTCTCAGCTAAAACTTTTTGGAGAACTAAGCCCAGGTGGGGAGGTTTCAATTAGATTTAACCCAGGCATTGGGGCAGGCCATAGCAAGAAGGTAGTAACTGCAGGAAAAGAAACAAAGTTTGGTGTGGATCCTATTTTTATTGAAGAGGTTTTAGAAATACTCAAGGAATATAACCTGAAGCTTATTGGGATAAATCAGCATATTGGATCACTATTTATGGATAGCATTGCATATTTAGATAGCGTCAAGGCTATATTTTCGCTAGCAGATAATTTTAAGGACCTTTCCTTTGTGGATATCGGAGGAGGCTTTGGTATTCCCTATAAAAAGCAGGAGGGTCAGGCTCCTTTAGACCTAGATAGTTTAGGATTCGAGCTGAATAAAATAATAGAGACTTGGACGGTTTCCTATGGGAAAAGGATTAAAATCAGAATTGAGCCAGGAAGGTTCATACCAGCTGAGTGCTCTGTGCTTTTAGGCACTGTTAATACAATTAAGGAGAACTACGGAAGAAAATATATAGGAACAGATATAGGCTTCAATGTACTCGCAAGGCCTGTAATGTATAACTCTCATCACGATATTGAAGTATATAGGGAGGGGGGCCTAGCCACCGATACTAAAGTGGAAAAGGTTACGGTTGTGGGAAATATCTGCGAGAGTGGGGATATTATTTCGGAGAATGTAGTACTACCAAAGCTTATAGAGGGGGACATCCTTGGGATCTTGGATGCTGGAGCCTATGGATATGTTATGAGCTCTAATTATAATAGTAGATTAAGACCTGCTGAAATATTAATTAAGGAAGATGGTAGTGTGAAACTTATAAGAAGAAGGGATACACTAGAGGATTTACTAAGAAACTATTAATAAAATAATAATATATGGGTATACTGTTAATATAAGTAATTAAAGTTTGGTGATGGTCACACAGTGTTTAATGATTATATTAAGCTGTGTTTATGGATTTTTTTAGTGGTCTTTTCTCTGGGTAATGTATGTGCCATAGTTAAGGAGAATAGACTTATGGGGGGTGTTACAAAGGCTTTTCTTATGCCAATACTTTTGGCGCTTTATATTTTGTCATATTCAAGACCAAGCATTTACATAATTTTAGCTTTAAGCTTTGGTTACCTTGGAGATATATTTCTAATAGCAAGAAAAAGATATTTTGTTCAGGGCTTATTATCCTTTTTAGCAGGGCACATATTTTATATAGGGGCCTTTTTAAGCTTCACCAAGACCTCTAACTTTTCACCAAAGATATATTTATTCCTGTTACCTTATATTATATACTTTATTGTAATTTATAAGTTTTTACGTCCTAACCTAAAAACTTTAAAGGCAGAAGCCTTTATTTATATGACAGCCCTACTTACTATGAGCTATACCTGCCTTTTATATTTAGTACAAGGAAGTCACGGTGCTGGATATGGAAGAGCTTATCTTGCCTTTATAGGCTCTGTTTTCTTCGTATTTTCAGACACACAGCTTGCCCTATCAGAATTTAAAGGAAGTAAAGAGGGGAGGATCAGGGCAGAGGTCTTTATAATGGTAACATATATCCTGGCTCAGACAATGATTGTCTTTGGAAGCCCAGGGGCATAAATATAATAAACACTTAATGGAAACTTTTGCACCTCTAGAGTATAATTAAACATAATAATACCAATTAGAATGGGAGGTATGCAGTTTGAAAGAACATTTGGTACAGGAAACTATTGAACCGCAAATAAAGGCAATTGAAGAAAATAAGGCTAAGCTAATAGAGCCAAAGCTATATATGGTTATAATGTTTAATGACGATTTTACTACCATGGAGTTTGTGGTGGCGGTGCTTTTTGATATATTTAATAAGACAATTGAGGAGGCAAATTACATAATGCTATCAGTTCATGAAAAGGGTCAGGGGATCGCAGGGATATACCCTTATGATATAGCCTTAACAAAAATGTCTTTAGCCATTACATCAGCAAAAAAACAAGATTTTCCTTTTAAATTAGCTTTAGAGGAGGTAGAAAAATGAGAGTATCAGATGATGTGAAAAGTATAGTCTTGAGAGCTTATGCAGAAGCAAGAGCTAATGAGGATGAATTTGTGTCGCCCGAGCATTTGCTTTATGGAGCAATGTTTCATGAAAGAGTATCCGAGGCAATAACAAACTGCGGAGGTAATATAGAAGAGCTAAAATTAAAACTAAAAGGTTACATAAAGGAATATATAAATAAAAGCACAGATAAGCAGCCACAAGAAAGTGTTGGTTTTCAACAGATAATAATAAACGCTAGTAAGCAGGTTCTAAGTAGTGGCAAAGAGTTAATTGGTGTAGAACATATTATATCAGCAATTTTCGATCTTGAAGAAAGCTATGCTAATTATTACTTAAGAGAGCAAGGGATAAATAAAAGAGATATATTATTGCAGTTATCTCAGATTACAGAAAGTGAAGTAGAGGCAAAAGGTGAGATGCAAAAGTACTATAGTAAGTTCACACAAAACCTGACTATGCTTGCACTAGAAGAAAATCAATATAGAGATCCTCTAATTGGACGAGAGGCTATACTTGAAAGGACCATTCAAGTGCTATGCAGAAGAAACAAAAACAATCCCATTCACATAGGTGAGCCAGGGGTAGGTAAAACTGCCATAACGCTAGGACTAGCAAAGCTTATAGCAGAAGGAAGAGTCCCAGAGAAATTAAAAAATGCTGAAATATTTTCCTTGGATATTGCCTCGGTGCTAGCAGGAACCAAATACAGAGGTGATTTTGAAGAAAGATTAAAGAAAATTTTAGAGGAGCTTAAGGACCTAGAAAATCCTATTGTTTATATAGATGAAATTCATAATCTAGTTGGAGCAGGAGCCTTAAGCGGAGGCACCCTTGATGCTTCTAACCTTTTAAAACCATACCTTCTTGAGGGACGGATAAGATTTATAGGATCTACAACCTTTGAGGATTACAAAAAGCATTTTGAAAAGGATAAGGGTCTTAGTCGAAGATTTCAGACCATAGAGGTGAAGGAACCAACACTTCAGGAAACAATTCAAATACTTCAAGGCCTAAAGAAAAATTACGAGAGCTTCCATGAGGTGATCTATACCAAGGAGGCCATTGAAAGTGCAGTTATACTAAGTGATAAATATATGAACGACAGGTTCCTCCCAGATAAAGCTATAGACATTATAGATGAAGCAGGGGCCTACATGGCTATAAAAGTAAAAGAAGGAGCAACTGATGCAATTATTATTGGAGATATGCTGCCATTTGCAGACGCTCCAGTGGTAGATGAAAGAATAATAGAAGAGATTATAGCTAAGGTATGTAACATTCCAAGGAAGACAGTGGAACATAAGGAAATAGATTCCCTTAAAAGACTGGAGATCGTGCTTAAAGAAAATATTTTTGGGCAAGACACTGCGATTAAAGAGGTGGCAAGCTGCATCAAGCTCTCAAGAGCTGGTCTTAAGGATGAGAACAAGCCAGTTGGGACTATGCTATTTGTGGGGCCTACAGGAGTTGGTAAAACTGAAATTGCAAAAACCCTTGCAAAAACCCTAGGGGTGGACATTATAAGGTTTGATATGAGCGAATATGGAGAAAAACATGCTGCATCAAAGCTAATAGGGGCTCCTCCAGGTTATGTGGGCTATGAGGAAGGTGGTATGTTAATAGATGCTATAAGAAAGAAACCTCACAGCGTGCTCCTGTTAGATGAAATAGAAAAGGCCCATCAAGACATCTTAAATGTGCTACTTCAGGTGATGGATTATGCAACTCTTACGGATAGTCAAGGAAGGAAAGCTGACTTTAGAAATGTTATTATAATCATGACTTCAAATGCGGGGTCTAAAAATGTAGGCAAAAGGATGGTAGGCTTTGGAGAAAGGGAGATAGAAGAAGAGGCCATAATAGAAGAGGTAAAAAGAATATTTTCACCTGAGTTTAGAAATAGACTAGACAGAGTAGTAGTCTTTAACCATATAGATAGCCAGATGGCCAAAGATATTGCGAAAAAAGAACTGACGACTTTTAAGGAAAAGCTGACAAGTAAAAAAGTGAAGATGGAATTTACTGACGCATGTTTAGAATATCTAGCAAAAAAAGGCACCTCCAGAGAATTTGGTGCCAGGGAGATAATAAGAATAATTAATTCAGAGCTTAAAACACTCCTTGTGGATGAAATTTTATTTGGCAAATTAAGAGAGGGTGGAAGCTGCAGCATAGATATAGAAGAAGACAAATTCCTGGTAAGATTTTGATTCCCTTTATCCTTGATTAAGACTTATCCTTGGCCTTTGGCTTAACCGCCGAAGGGCTATGGCCTTTTAATATATATTGGCTACAATTATTATATTGAAGTACTAGTAAATCCATCATTTCCTGTAGCTGCGATAGATCTCTGAAATCATAACCAGCTCTTAAGGTCTTTAAGGTAGTATTAAAATCCACTCCATTTTTGAAATCATCAATGAGACAATCTATTTCTTCGGTGGTTTCCTCAGCAGTTATGTCAAAATTGTCAAGGATAAAGCTGTAAAGCTTTTTATCGAATTGGTTCCAAGGGGTCTGGTAACCCTCCTTACCTGCAACAAGGACATCCTTTAAGGTAAGGGGTAAATACGCAATAGAGGACCTTTTGGTTTGCTCTTCTATAATCTTTTCAGGATCTAAAACCTCAGGACTAAAGCAAAAATCATTTCCAAGCTCGTTAGCCCTAGCTATATTTCTATATATAATTTGCGCTAAATTTGTAGAATCAATTTTAAGATTTAGGAAGTTTACCACCATATTAATTAACGTATCCGTATCTAAGGCGCCATAATAAAACAATATTCCCCGGGAAATGCTACAAATTTTATCACTAAGTTTAATTGCACTAATTATTTCAAAATCGTTAATTAAGTTTTTTATATCTTCCAAGGTATCTGATGGAATAACAAAACACATGTCAAATTCTTCTTTACTAGCAGGGAAAATCAACCCTATCTCGTATAGCTCCATAAGCTTTAAGGAAAGAACTTCATTCTCCTTAATTAAGCCTGCATTTAAAGCAGCCTTTTTCATTATATTATAAGAAAGCATGTCAAGTTCCATGAAGATCTCTTTAAGGTGCTCTTTTAATTCGTTTTCTAAAACCTTTGAAAGCTCTGCTTTTTTAAGGGTGCTCACCCCTTCCAGCATGAGGATTCTCCTCAAATCATCTAAAAATTTTTTATTTTGTCTATTTAACATTCCTAGTAGAGTGGTGTCCTCAGTAAGAGAAGTAAAAAGCTTAACTTTTCTTTTGGCTGCACTCACTTCCATATCAAGCTTTAATTTTGTCAAAGTTTCCAGCAATACTTCTGCTTCTGTTCTATCTATCTTAATCACCCACTTAATATAGTATCATTTAAAATTATTATATCAGAAATTTTATAAATAAGATGTAAAAATCTGTTACAGAGTATAAATATTAATTGGAAAATTTCATTCCACGTATACTTTGCTATATAAGATAAATATGAAGGATTATCGATAATTATGTAGAATATTAAATATAAAATCCTTGAATATGGGAAGTGGATAAAATGGAAGGCTCAAAATCAAGATCTAGATTGCTTAACTTATTAGATATATTATATAAAAAATCTGATGAGGATAATACCTTGACTATGGGGAGTATCATCGAAGAATTAGAAAAACAGGGCATAACTGCTGAAAGAAAAGCTGTTTACAAAGATATAAAGGAACTTATGGATTTCGGATATGATATATCTACCTTTGAAGAAAACAGGAAAGGCTATTTTATGCGCTCTAGAGAGTTTGACGAAACAGAAATAAGATTTCTTATGGACGCTATATTGTCCTCTAGATGTCTCACCACAAAGAAATCAAAGGATTTGTCCCAGAAGCTTCTCCATCTTACCAGTGAAAGCTCAGCGTCTAGGCTTAAAAATAGGGTAACCTTTGAAGGTAGAATTAAATGCCACAATGAAGAATTTTATTATAATATAGATAAAATTAATAGGGCCATAAGCGAGAATAAAAAGATAACCTATCAATACTATGAATATGATTTTGACAAAAATCTAGTATTAAAGATGGAGGGCTATATATATACAATAAACCCTTATGATCTATGCTGGAATGAGGATTTTTACTATCTAATAGGAAGCCATGATAAGTATGATAATCTTTCTAATTATAGGGTAGATAGGATGCATGATATAAAAATAATTGACGAAAAAAGAAAGGAAATCTACAAGGTATCCGGCTATGATAGTGGACTTAATCTGGTGGAGTATATAAGGCGCAGTTTTAAAATGTTTTCTGGAGACAAAACTAAGGTGGAAATTAAGTTCTCTAGAGATTTACTAAATACCATAATCGATAGGATGGGAGTAGATGTAACTATCCGAAAGCTTGGAGGAACACATTTTAAATTGAGTGCAGATGTAAATATTGGTGAGGGTTTCCTTGCCTGGATTCTTGGTTTTGGTACAAAAGCAGAGGTATTGTATCCTGATTTCCTTCGAGAAACCATCAAGGAGAAAATTGAAGAGCTAAGGGAATTATACTAAATAGATATAATTTTCCTTCTTTTTCCAATATAGTAAATTGAAATTATTATTAAACAAGTAAATATAAGAGATGGAAGTGTCCATATAAGTTTTAATTCAAGATTATTCATTATATATTTTATATCAAGCTTTAAAACGTATTGTATTAAAATCATATTTAAAAATTCACTAATAAATTCTATCACCATAACTGCCATGCAAACAGATACAGCAGTTTTAAAAGTCATCTTACTTATTAAGATACTTAAAACAATCATTAAGATTATACTTAAGATGGAATTAATACCTAAACTTATTGGTAACAATCGTATAAAATATCCCGCTATTCCAAGTGTTAATCCAGATATAAACCATCTTTTAGAATTAAACTTGGTTTTGGATAATATGTATGTAGCCCATATAAATATAAAAGCCTCAGGTATACCACGTAAAAGCATTTCTAATAGTGTTAATTTAATCATGTAAATATCTCCTATATTTTCATTATAGGTCGGCTAATTCTCTGTCAACTTTTTCTGATATATCATCCTCAATCTCATTGTCGGTAAAAATATTGCTTTCAATTATGCCCGTAGGGAGTGTAATGATAAATTCACTTCCAATACCTAATTCACTTTTAAGTTCAATCTTACCTCCGTGAAGTTCTATAAAGGATTTTACTATAGATAAACCAATGCCTGTTCCTTCAGAATTCCTTTTAAAAGATTTATCAACTTGTCCAAATCTCTCAAATATGTGATTTTTTTTATCCTCGGGTATGCCTATGCCTGTATCTCTAACAGAAATAATAATTTCAGCATTTTCATCAACGGCTGCTACATTTACGTATATGAAACCTCCTTCATTAGTAAATTTTAAACAATTTGAAAATAAATTTAAAAATACTCTTTCTATCTTTTCTGTATCAAAGGCGATTACCTTTTCTTCTACATTAGTATCAAAAATGGTTGTTACCTTTCTTATTTCAGCATAAGGAACTATTGACGTCGTAATACCCTCTAGGACACCAACAATATCTCCCTTTTGCATATGAGGGATAATGAACCCTGCGTCATATTTATTTATATCTAATAAATTGTTAATTAGCCTCAATAATCTGTTGCAATTTTGCTTCATTACTGCAAGGTATTCTTTCTTCTTTTTAGTGATTTCGGGATCAAAATTATCATTATATAGGTTTAATAACTGTAAGGATGAAAACAAAACACATAAGGGGGTTTTTAATTCATGAGATATATTAGAAAAAAAATCGGTTGCAAGTTTGCCATATTCAATTGATTGATTTAATAGCTCAAGGTTTTCTACTGCATCTCTTCTGAGCTTCTGCAGCTGAATTATGGGCTTAACGTCTCTAAATATTGTTAATATAGCAGCTTCGTTTTGGTACAAATAATAAGTAGAGGTGTTTCTAACATTAGATTTAACGCCTTTACTGTCTATCATTATTTCTTCAAAAGATATTTCAAGTTCCCTCTTTTTCAATATATCTATATATGCACTATTTATACTATCGGTATCATTTTTATCTTCATACTCAAAAATCAATTTTCCTGCTATCTCTTTTGCAGTAACTCCTAATAGTTTCAAAGCATTTTTATTTGCATACATTATCCCCTTATTACCATTATGAATCAATATTGCATCGGAGAAGTTATCAATTAATAAGTTACTAAGAGAATCATTTTTCAATAATTGGGTTTCAATGTGTTTATGTTCTTCTAATTGTTCCTTCATTTCTAATTCCAATAGCCTTCTTCTGTCCTTTTCGATTTGAGCATATTGTCCTAAAACCAACGCTATAATCAGAAAAAGCGATACTATTATTAAATCATTTTCGAAATAAACATTTACAGCCATCTTAGGTGTATAAATTAAATCTATAGACAATACAATAAAAGAAGATACCGTAGCAATAATTAAGCCTTGCCTTTTGTTTAATCCTAAAGTTGTTGAAATAATTGTGAATATAAACAGATATTTATATTCACTTGTATTTGAGTTAGAGGAAATAATTAATATTGTTAAAATCGCTATAAATAAATAATTTTCTATTGTTTGATAAATAATTCTATGTGGAGACTCCCAAATCTTAAGATATAAATATGCCCAAAGTAAATAAATGATAGCAAATGCTAAAATTACTATAAGAATAAAGATATAGGTCATTTTATTAAAGGACTCAAAGGGATTTGAATTTTTCTCTATAATCGGGGTTATTATTATTAGTGAAATAAAAGCCAAGGTCATTAACTTTATAATTGAAACAAGGTCATATATGCTTTTATCGATATTGTTACTTTTATCATTCATCCGAGTATACCTTTCATATAAATTGCATAATTCGACATGATAAACCATTTAATGATATAACTATACTTATATTTTCGTATAAAAGCAATTAATATTTAAACAAATCAAACCTTCTCCCAGGGCATAACATTATAAGGTACATAATCCTTAGAGTTAACTGCAGAATTCCACACATAAATATGAGCTTTAGTAATTTTACCTTCATGATAAAGCTTTACATATTTTCGACTATATAAGCTTCCCTCCCTTTCGAGTTTGTCTATCTTTTTTAAAGTTTTACTGCTTATTTTGTAGAGTTCACCCTTAACCATAGCTCCAGTCTTTTCTTTAATTCCTGGAAAGGTTCTAACACTATATAAACCATAGTTTATGAGTTTACCATCTCCTATGTATTTTTCCTTTTCAATAAAATTATGATTCCACATACCCTTCATTAATGTTCCATAAACAAATAAATTTTCCATAACATTTCCTCCAATATTTTTTATGTTTTTGTATTTTCTATATTTTAATAATAACAATATGACTGTACCATTTTTGGTACATGTGTTAAACAGAAGTCTAGGCTAATATATACCAACATATAATTAGTAATAGGCTATTAAAATATCTATATAAGGATTGAAGAGAATGATTAAAACTGCAATATTGACTATAAGTGATAAGGGCGCTAGGGGGGAAAGATTGGATGGGACAGGTCCGGCTCTAAGTGAGGAGCTAGAGGCTAAAGGGTATGATGTAAGTTATTATAAAATGATTCCTGATGAAATAAAAGAAATAGAGAGGGAACTCGTTTATCTATGTGATGAGCTTGAGGTGGATTTAGTTTTAACAAATGGAGGAACAGGCTTTTCGGAAAGGGATGTTACTCCAGAGGCGACTTATAACATAATAGAAAAATATGTACCTGGTATTGGAGAGTTAATGAGGCTTAAAGCATTTGCTATAACTCCAAAGGCTATGCTTTCAAGGGCTATCGCAGGAATTCGAAGAAAAACTCTAATAATTAACCTTCCTGGAAGTCCAAAAGGTGCTGTAGAAAACTTGCAGTTTATATTATCCATAATTCCACATGGCCTTAGTATACTTAAGGGGGAAGCAAGTGAATGTGCCCGGGAGGAAGAACCATGAGGGATAAATATGGCAGAAACATTAATTATTTGAGAATATCTGTTACCGACAGATGTAATTTAAGGTGTATATATTGCATGCCAAAACAGGGTATCAAAAGTATGAGATCTATTGATACTCTTCGCTTTGAAGATATTTTAAAAATAGTGAGGGTAGCAGCTAAGCTTGGAATAAAAAAGATTAGATTCACAGGTGGGGAACCCTTAGTAATGAAAGACATTGAAAGGCTAATTTATGAAACCTCAAGAATACCTGGAATAGAAGATATTGGAATCACCACAAATGGAATTTTACTTAGCGATATGGCAGAAGAATTAAAAAAAGCTGGGCTTAGAAGGGTTAATATTAGCCTTGATACTTTAAATAAAGAATGCTTTAAAAGCATAACCAGAACAGGCAACCTAGATAAAGTGCTAGAGGGTATAGATAAATGCATAAAGATAGGTATAGCGCCTATAAAACTAAACACAGTTATGATGAAGGGGATTAATGATAAGGAGTTTAAGGATTTAATTAACCTGACAAAAACTATGCCTATAGATATAAGATTTATAGAACTTATGCCTATAGGGGAGGGCACAAAATTATATGAAAGAAGTAGAATTAGTTGTATTGAAATGCTAAATATGTACCCTGAGTTAATTCCAATAGAAACGGAAAAAAGTAGTACTGCCAAGCTATATAAGCTACCAGGGGCAAGCGGAAGGGTAGGCTTTATTAGCCCCTTAAGTTGTAAATTTTGCTTAGATTGTAACAGGTTAAGACTAACCTCATACGGAACCCTTAAGCCCTGCCTTCATTCCAAGGAGGAAATAAACTTAAAGGAAATCTTAGAGGATGAGGCGTTACTTACTGATGCTATAAAAGCTGCAATTTATAACAAACCCTTTGAACATCATATTGTGGAAGAAAATGTTAGCAGAAGTGACAAGATGATGTATCAGATAGGAGGATAGACAATGGAACTTACCCACATTAATGAAGAAGGAAGAGCTAGAATGGTGGATGTTTCTGAAAAGAACGATACTGCTCGAGAAGCCATAGCAGTTGGATCAATTTCAATGAAAAGAGAAACCCTAGAAAAAATAAAGGAAGGGAACATTTCAAAAGGGAATGTACTAGCAGTGGCTCAAGTAGGGGGGATAATGGGGGCTAAGAGCGCTTCTCAAATAATACCTATGTGTCACCCTATAATGATGTCAAGCTGCGATATAAGCTTTAATTTGGACTTAGAAAACTCATTTATTGAAATAACTGCAACCACTAAAACTATTGGCAAGACTGGTATCGAGATGGAGGCCCTGACCGCGGTAGCTATTGCAGCGCTGACTATTTACGATATGTGTAAAGCTGTTGATCGTGAAATGGTAATAAACAATATTAGGATAGTAAAAAAAAGTGGGGGCAAATCAGGGCTATTTGAAAGGAAGGGATTATAATGGCCAAGGTTATTGCTGTAAATATAAGTGAGCTAAGAGGAATGGTGAAACATCCTATAGAGCAGGGATTCTTTAAATTCAATTATGGGTTAGTGGGAGATGCTCATGCTGGGGGGTGGCACAGACAAGTGAGTTTTCTTGGAGTTGAAAGTATAGATAAAATGAGATCTTTAGGAGCACAAGACCTAAGGGAAGGAAAATTTGCTGAAAATATAACAACTGAAGGGATAATACTATATGAACTTCCTATAGGTACAAAACTCAAAATTGGTCAGGTTATTTTAGAAGTAACACAAATAGGGAAAGAATGCCATACTGGATGCGAAATTAGGAAGCTGGTAGGGGATTGCATAATGCCAAGAGAAGGAATATTTGCAAGAGTACTATCTGAGGGCTGGATAAAAGCTGGGGATAGTATTGCGATTGATGGGGGGAAATACTAATGGAGATTGTTCCAGTAGAGCAAGCATTAGGTATGGTTTTATGCCATGACTTAACACAAATTATTCCAAATGAATTTAAAGGCGTTGCCTTTAAAAAGGGTCACATAATAAAAGAGGAGGATATTCCAAGACTTTTAGATATAGGTAAAAAGAGTATTTATGTTTGGGAGATGAAAGAGGGAATACTCCATGAAAATGATGCTGCAAAAAGAATAGCAAAGGGAGCTATGGGAGATAAGATTATTCTAACCCAGCCCTCTGAGGGGAAAGTTAATTTAGTAGCTGGATGTATTGGGGTACTGAAGATTAATTATAAAGCTCTGGAATGTATCAATATGATTGATGAGGCTATGTTTGCCACTTTACATACGGATATCTTGGTAGCTGAAGGAGATATTATTGGGGGAACTAGAGTAATACCTCTTTTTATTGATGAATATAAAATTAAACAAATTGAAGATATATGCAAAGAGGAAGGACCGATAGTATGGGTTCTTCCCTTAAAATCTATGAAAGTTGGAATCATTACAACAGGCAGTGAAGTATACGATGGTAGAATAGTTGATAAGTTTGGTCCTATTATAGAGGAAAAAGTTAAGGGAATTGGAAGTGAAGTAATAAAACAGATTTTTGTTACTGACAGTGTAGATATGATAGCGGATGCAGTGAGGGAATTACTTATAGATGGGGCTGAAATGATTCTTGTAACTGGAGGTATGTCAGTAGACCCTGACGATGTCACCCCGAAAGGGATAAAAGAAGCGGGAGCTAAGATAATATCCTATGGTGCCCCTGTACTTCCTGGGTCAATGTTTTTGATGTCATATATAGGAGACATCCCAGTAATGGGGCTTCCTGGATGCATAATGTATAGCAAAAGGACAGTGTTAGACCTAATTCTGCCTAAAGTCGCAGCTAACGAGAAGATAACAAAAATGGATATCATAAAATTGGGTCATGGTGGAATGTGTCTTAATTGCGAAATATGTTCCTTTCCGAGATGTAGTTTTGGCAAATGGTAATAAATATTTACAATAATATTATATTAGGAGAAATAATATTGAAAGAGTTTTATAAAGAAAGGATAGATATTCTAAAAAGTGGCGAAAGTTTTGTACTTGCTGCAATTATTGATAGTCAGGGGTCTACCCCAAGAAAAATAGGAGCTAAAATGATAATTAAAAAGGATGGCTCTATTATCGGGACAGTTGGAGGAGGGAAAATCGAAGCTTTAGTAATTCAAGCTGGTGGAGAATTATTTGATACAAAAATTACAGTTCAGAAGGAATATAAATTGCAGGAAGTGGATAATGAAGGGATTGGCATGGCCTGCGGTGGCAATGTGAGTATTCTATTTGAGTATGTGAATGTAGAAAATAATATAAATATTGAAACCTATGAGAGCATAGTTACTAGTTTTGAAAAGGGAGAAAGCTCTACAGTTCAAATACAATCTATTTGTAACCAGGGAAGATTATATTTGTTTGGGGCAGGACATGTTTCACAAAAACTCGCAGAAATGGCCAAGGAAATAGACTTTATGATTACAGTTGTGGATGACAGGGCTGAATTTGCCAATAGAAAAAGATTCCCAACAGCCGATGAAATTATTGTTCCACAGTCCTTTGAAAATTGTTTTGTAGATATAAGTATTGACAATAATAGCTATATTGCAATACTGACACGGGGACATGCGTTTGACTTAACTGTTTTAAAGCAGTCTTTAAGAACGGAGGCTTTTTATATAGGTATGATTGGTAGTAGAAGAAAAAGAGATATAGTTTATAATTCTCTCAAGGAGGAAGGATTTACAATGGAAGATTTCATAAAAGTCCATAACCCTATAGGCCTTGAAATAGGAGCTGAAACTCCAGAAGAAATCGCAGTCAGTATTTCAGCCGAACTTATTAAGGTAAGAGGGGAGAGAATTAAATGAAAAGCTATTCTGCAATAGTACTCTCAGCAGGATATTCCTCTAGAATGGGTAGTTTTAAGCCTCTGATGGACTTAGGAGGAAGAACACCACTTCAAAGTTGCTTAGACCTTTTTAATAATTGCGGAATTAATGACATTATTGTGGTAACAGGCTATAGGAAGGAATATATAGAAAGAGAATTGAAAGGGAAGGTCAAGACCGTATTTAATACTAAATATAATGAAGGTATGTTTTCATCCATAAAGGCTGGAGTAGGTATGTTATCAAAAGCTACTGATGGCTTTTTCCTTTTGCCTGTGGATATTCCCTCCATAAAAACGCATACAATTAAAAAAATGATGGAAAGCTTTGAAAACATAGGGGGGGGCATCTTATTTCCTTCATTTAATGAAAAAAAAGGTCACCCTCCACTAATTTCATATTCCTTAGCTGAAGAAATATTACAAAGTAATCCAAAGGGTGGGCTAAAAGATATTTTCAATCACCACAAAAACCTGTGGCAGTATGAAAAGGTTGAGGATAGAGGAATACTTATTGATATGGATAAGCAGGTGGACTATGAATTGCTTTTGGAATACCTATTGGAGGAGCAAAGGTAATCAAATATTATAGCATAAGACTTAGGGTTTGCATTTATATTAAATTAGGGTATAATTTTAGTAAGGATTATTTTAATGTATAGAAGGTAGGTGATAATATGGATAGGTATAAGCAACAAAAAATTAGTAGCGAGATACGTATACCTCTATTCAAAAATGAGGAATCTGATCACGACTACGCATGTAGATTCATAGATGAAACAACTGATTTCTTAAAGAAATATGCTCTTCAAGTAGGTAAGAAGGGTTTTGTTTGTAACTTATCAGGTGGAGTAGACAGTTTTGTTACTAGTATGCTAATAAAAAAGGCAGGTTTATTTTTGATTAATTTATCCTTACCCTTTTCTGATAAAAAAGACATGGGCGATGTACTTTTGGCAAAGGAAGTTGTAAAGCCAGATGTATTTAAAGTATATGACATCACAAAAACAGTAGATGATTGTCTTGAACTTCTTAAGGAATTGCCAGATTCAAAGGTAAGCATTGGTAACACTAAGGCTAGAGTTAGGATGACTATACTTTATAGAGTAGCTGAAGTATATGATATATTGGTCGCAGGCTCTATAAATGCAGCAGAGCTGACCTTAGGCATGGTAACAAAATATGGAGATTCAGCAGCAGACGTGCACCCTATAGCTGGAGCAACAAAGCGTATAGTTTATGAGATGGCAAAGATATTTGAAGCCCCTTCCTCTATAATTGACAAGGTATCAACAGCTGGTCTATGGGATAACGGGTCAAATCAAGAGGATGTTACAGAACTTAATCATCAGGTTTGCCTGTATTTAAGGGGAAAAAGTATATCTGAAGAATATGAGAACAGAGTAGTAAAATTATATGAGAATTCCAGGCATAAAAGACATTTGTCAGTAAGAAAACAGGATGCTTGGTGGAAAAAATAAACTAACTTAAAGAGGTGTGAGGAATGAAAAAAATTAATATAGGAAAAGGAAAGATTAATGCTTCTGAAATTGCTCTTGGTTGTATGAGAATTGCAGACCTTTCAGTAAAGGATGCTACAGTGCATATCAACACTGCCTTAGAAGAAGGTATAAACTTTTTCGATCATGCGGATATTTATGCTGGTGGGAAATCTGAGGAGATATTTGCTGAAGCAGTAGACATGAAGCCAAGTGTGAGAGAAAAATTTATAATTCAGACAAAATGCGGAATTGGAAAGGGGACTTTTGACTTTTCCAAGGAACATATATTAAGCTCCGTGGATGGTAGCTTAAAAAGATTGAAAACGGATTATGTGGATGTTTTGTTATTACATAGACCTGATGCACTAATGGAACCAGAAGAGGTTGCTCAAGCTTTCGATATTTTGGAAAAAAGCGGTAAGGTAAGACATTTTGGAGTTAGTAATCAGAATCCAATGCAGATTAAGCTTTTAAAGAAATCAGTGGAGCAGGAATTAATCATTAATCAACTTCAGTTTAGTATTACCAATACTGGAATGATAGATGCTGGACTGAATGTAAATATGAAAATTGAGCAATCTGTTGCTCGAGATGGCAGTATACTAGATTATTGTCGTCTAAATGATATTACAATTCAAGCCTGGTCACCTTTCCAATATGGCTTCTTTGAAGGAGTATTTTTGGATAATGCCAAATTCCCAGAGCTAAACAAGAAAATTGATGAAATAGCAGCACTTAAGGGTGTACCTAATACAGCAATTGCAGTAGCTTGGATATTAAGACATCCTGCAAAGATTCAAACTATTGTGGGTACAACAAATAGTAAGCGTTTGAAGGACATTTGCAAGGCATCTACTGTTCAACTTTCAAGAGAAGAATGGTATGCAATTTACAAAGCAGCAGGCAATAAGCTTCCATAAAATCTAATATTAGAGGAGGTAACATAATTTACCTCCTAGAAAGCGCCAAACTCGAAAGATTTTAGGCGCTTTTTATTTAAGTAATCATAAAATCTGATATAATTAATATAAATTATAAAAGGAGTTGAAAATAATGGATGAAGTTATAGATTGGAAGGACAGAAAAAGATTCATGGGTTTGCCTCTATCTTTCACTAAATATACCATGGATAATAATAGATTATTTGTAAGCAGAGGTCTATTTACAACACTTGAGGACGAGCTTGTAATGTACAGGGTATTAGACGTTAGGATTAGTAGGACCATTTGGGACAAGCTTTTCGGGGTTGGTACAGTAACTTTGTATACTGCGGATGAAACTAATAGGGAACTAAAACTGGAGAAGATTAAAAAGCCTAGGGAAATAAGAGATATGATAAGCGAAATTGCAGAAGCTGAGAGAGCCAAGCTAGGTATAAAGGGAAGAGAACTTTATGGTGTTGCTGAAAATGTTTTTGAAGGCCATGATAACTAAGCCATGTGAGGAGGAAAAAATATGAAGTTTGAAAAACACAAGAAACTTAGAGCTAAAATATTAAGGTATTTTGATAGAGCGGGTATAGCTTTGACTTCAGTAGAAAGAAAAAATATTGAGATTGCTGATTTCGGCTTAAAGAATGTGGAAAAAACCGGACTTCAATTAGTAACTTATATTAATACAGAAAGAGTATGCGCAAAGGAAATGGTGCTTCTGCCCCATCAAACCTGTCCTGAACATAGACACCCTGATTTAGAAAAGGAATTAGGTAAGGAAGAAACTTTCAGATGCAGAAAAGGAAAGGTATATCTCTATGTTGAAGGGGAAGAAACAAAAGGCAGAAAAGCGCATCCACCTAAGGGGGATGAAGCCTACTATACTGTATATCATGAAATTGTATTAAAAGAAGGAGAACAATATATCATATATCCCAGCATCCTTCATTGGTTCCAAGGAGGAAAAGATGGAGCAGTAATTTCTGAATTTTCTACAAAGAGTACAGATGAAGCAGATGTTTTTACTGATCCTAGAATAAAAAGAATTCCAGAAGCTGAAGCCTAGAGGGTTTTAGATAATTATATTAATGATAATAGCACAGCCTGTTACACTGTGCTATTAAACGAGGATTAGGAATTCTTTTTAATGTAGATTCTTAATGCTTTCACAAGAAGATATAGAATGTAAATTGCAAAAGCAATCGGTAAAATAAAAATAAATACTACTAAAAACGTAAATTTTGAAGCAACCAAAGACCTTCCCCCCCAACATAATCTACAACAATTTATAAATCCGTAAAGGATTATAACAATATTATACAATAATAACCAACTAAATAAAATAAATTTTTAGCAATTGGTTATTATTTATAAAGATAATCTCCAAGAGGAAGTCCTTCCAATGGATTATAGCCTTTTTCAAGAATAATTTTAATACCCTTTTCTACAAAGTCGGCTGCTTTTGTAACCCCATTAATTATGCTATTTCCATTTATGAGTTCCCCAACAACAATAGCGGTGAAGGCATCTCCAGTACCAGGGTAGGAGCCCTGAAGCTTTTCTCTTTTTATAATAGCTATTGAATCCTTCTCTTTATCATATATGTAAATTAGAATATTCCCCTTTTCTACAACAGAGGTCAGTATCACATACTTTGGTCCAAGCTCTGAAAGGGACCTTAGCATATATATAACCTCCTCCTCCGAGGGAAATTCGTTATAGGCTTCGCCAAGAAGTAAATAAGCCTCAGTGAGATTAGGAGTTATTATATCAACCTTTTTTAATATATCTTTTAAAGCTTTAACAATATCTACCTTCATAAAGCTATATAGTTTTCCATTGTCTCCTAGAATCGGGTCTAAAACTATTAAGGTATCCTCTGAGGAGATGCTTCTAATAAAATCCTCAGCTAAGACGATTTCTACAGTGGTTGTAAAAAGGCCAAGATATATCCCGTTAAAGCTTAAATTAAGCTCCTTATATTGCCGGGTGTATTCCTTCATAAAGCTTGAAGTACTAAGAGAACTTAAACCTTTAAAGCCTCCATGACTTGTGAATAGTGAGGTAGGAATAGGGCATACCTCTATACCTAAGCTGTACATTATTGGTATAATATTCATAAGAGCCGCACCACCATAGGAGGGAAGGTCATGTAGGACTGCAATTCGCTTTCTCATCTTACCTACCATTTGAAAAGGTTTGGCTTCTTTTTAATACAGGTTTTAGGGCCGAAACTATAATTAATGCTAATATAATACCTATTCCTGAGGTTAGTAATGAGCCTATGGCACTAGTTAAAGCAGTATAAACATTTTTATAAAATATTGCATCTGTTATAAAATACCCAACTAAAGATATAAGCGATCCAACTATAAAACCTATAAGGTTTTGAAGGGTACTGGTTCCTTGTTTATTATTTAGATATGCAATTTTCCCTGTTGCATAGCCATGCAATCCTTTTATGATAAAGGTTGGTATGGCATAAGTAGGGTAGGCAAAAATATCAGATAGAGTCATACCTATAGCACTAGAATAACCAGCCGCTGGTCCAATTAGTACTGCAGATACAAAAATCACGGTTGTCCCAAGATGCATCATACTGTTGGGACCCAAAAATGGTAAAGGTATTTTCAGATAAAGGGTGCTCACAAAGCAAAGAGCAGCGAAAAGACTTAGGGTTACTAACTTTTTAGTAGTCATAATATCACAATCCTAAACAAATATTTTTTTCTAAGAATACAACAATTGGATAATATTAGCAAGCGTAGCGGTACAATTTCTTTATGCTTTTACAATAAA
>DATCIH010000035.1:0-36269 GCA_036507955.1 Clostridiaceae bacterium
TGGTTCAAACCACCCGTTTTACGGGTGGTCCTGATTGTATTTAATAAATAATATATAAAATTTGTAAGTTTATATTTTATTTTTGGTTTGCTTATAGTAAAATATAAAGAGTATTCTTAGGAAATATTTTGTTTGATTAGAGGTGGTCATGATTATGAAAATAGTTAAAAGATTAAGCATATGGATTTTAATCTCAATTGTAATTCAATGTAGCATCCTATTTTACTTAGATAAATATTATTTTGCTGCAGAGGGAAAAGTTAAGACTAAAAGCTTGGTTTTGAAAAAGCAGGTAGTTAAGGAAGTAGTTATTAACTTGCCTAAGGATGCAGATGTTGCAAAAGTGAAAGTATCATATGATGGAAAGTATCTTGCTTTTTTACAGGGTAATTCTATTAAAGTTATGAATTTAGAAACTGGGGAAATAAAAAATATTAATTATGATGCTACTGTTACTGTTATGTATTATAAATGGCTTCCCGATAGAGATAGAATGTTCGTAGCAGAAAAGCATATAAAAAACAATAAACCCATAGTTAAATTCTCTTCCTGTGATGTTAAAAAAACTGAGATAGTAACTAATGAGATTAGGGACAATAATAACAATGAGGAATTTATTACCTTAACAGACAGTAAGGCTACTGTGGAAGATATTCAAATTTCGACGTTAACTAATATGATTTATGTAAAGTTATCTTTAACAGGGCAAAGAAATTCTGTATATAGTATGAATGTAATGGGACAGATGAATAAAGTAAATACAGGCTACATAATTGGAAAAATGTCTGAATTAATCAGTGAGGATAGGTTAGTGTACGAAGATTTGACTACAAAGAAGATTTATATCGAAGGTTTAAATCCTATATCTATAGCTAACACAGACTTAAAGATTATAAATATCATTCCAGGAAATAATACGGATGTAATATATCTAGGTAAGAATGATTCTTATAAAATATCCAAACTCTATTACGGTTCTTTGGATACTACAATTGATAAATGGAAAACCATTGATCTAAAAGATCCCGTGGACATAAATAATATATATATTTCTTACAAGGATAAGATATATTTTAACGATATTTTACAAGGTATAATAACAGAAGAAAGCTCAGGTAAACAGACAGCTTATAAGGGAATAGTATTGCAGATGTACGATGAGGGCATTATATCTTATGATCCAGGAGATTTTAGAGTTTACAAGAGTATCTACAAATAGAAAGGATGATATAATTGAGCATAGATATTAATGGGTTTTTAGTAAAATTATTGGTTTCTTTACCAGCTATTATGATAGGATTTACTTTTCATGAGTTTGCCCATGCCATTGTAGCTGATAAACTTGGAGATAAGACTCCTAGGTTTCAAGGTAGATTAACATTAAACCCCATAGCCCATATTGACCCTTTAGGACTAATAGCTATTATAATTGTTGGATTAGGCTGGGCTAAGCCAGTAGAAACTAATCCAAAGGCTTATAAAAATTTTTATAGAGATGATTTAAAGGTGTCTTTAGCAGGACCTGTAGCAAATTTAATGATTGTTATAATCTTTTCAGTTATTCGTCAAATATTGTATATAAATGGTTTTGAGAGTAGGGCTATGGTAAATCCTACAATGTTTGTGATTTTAGAAATTATTATTCAAATAATAAGTATAAATAGTTTGCTTTTTTTCTTCAATCTTATGCCCTTACCAGGCTTAGATGGCTTTCATATATTAAGAGATTTCTTCCCAAAGGCTGTATATAAGATATCGGGTAATATATATAGATATCAGTTTTTTATTTTAGCTGTTTTTATTATTTTCTTAGCACCATATTTAGTGGTTATACCTTCAGAAGCATTAGTTAATTCATTATTTAAGATATTAAATATATTTTAGCTTAAATATTTATGGCATAAAGTAACTTTAATTAGTTTAGGAGATAACATGAGATTACGAAAAAAACAATGGGCAAGACCTTATATAGAAAAAAATCCTTTTGCTATATTGAAACCCTTTGAATATAAAGGAAAATGGGGGGGGGTATTTGGAAATGATAACCCTATCCATTTAGAACTAGGAGTGGGAAGGGGTGGCCATTTCTATGAAAGAGCTTTAAATAATAAAGATATAAATTATATTGGTATTGAGCTAAAGGACGAAGTGCTTATAGATGGTTTAGTCAGCATCACTGAAGGGGCACTAACTAACGGAAGGCTAATACCTTTAAATATAATGAATATGGAAGGTATATTTGATAAAGGGGAAATTGAAAGGATATATATAAACTTTTGTAATCCCTGGCCTAAAATTAGGCATCAGAAAAGAAGACTTACTCATCCTAGATTTCTTAAATTATATAAAGATATTTTGAAAGAGGACGGGGAAATATGGTTTAAAACTGATGACATAGCTTTGTTTGAAGACTCAATTCTTTATTTTAAGGAAAGTGACTTCAATTTAACCTATATTAGTTATGATCTCCATAATTCTGATTTTGATGACAACATTGTAACAGAATACGAAGAAAAGTTTATGGGATTAGGTTTTAAAATTATGTTTTTAAAGGCAGTACTAAATTATTAATATATAGTAACAACTATTACAATAAAATAATCAATTTATAATATTATATACTTTTCTTCTAGTTTAAAGGGATGATAGGATAATTTTGCTGTTCTTAAGCCCTCTTTTCCTAAGTCTTGTTCTCTATTTATAAAGGGTACATCAGAAAAGTTATTTTCTATGAAGGTTTTATTTATGTAGGTATATAAACCATTTATTTCTCCATCAGCTTTTTCAATATGAATAATTGCCATATTTTCATTTACTCGTTCACCTATAGTAAAAGCAGATAATGCACCATCAATATATACAGCAAGACCTATAAAATCAAGTTTACCCACATTATTAAGTAATTCTTCGATCCCCTTCAATTCATATAAAAGATGACCCTTACCACCATTCTTGGTGCACCATTCTCTTGCAGTCTCAATACACTCGTCAATAACTGTAGGAGATAGAGATGAAAAGGTAAATTCATTATTTTTAACAAAATTGTTATAATGATTTTTTTTGCCATGAAGTTTTTTGCCAGATAGTTCAATCAGCTTAGAACTTTCGTAAATATAATCAAAATTATCTCTGTCTTCTTCCACGGTAAAGCCTGTTGGGAAAACTTCCAAAAAATCATCTATAAAGGGTTTTTCTAAATCCTTAAACAAAAAATCAAGTTTTTCTTCTTCCTTAACAATCAATAAAAAATCTATTAGGTTTTTTAAATTTTCTTTCTTATACCCTAAAGGTTCCATCAGGTGGGATTTTCCCTTAAAATCTATTTTCTTTATTATTAATAAATCTTCATATAATGCGTACTGTATGTCGCATCCCTTTCGCCATATAAAAAGATTAGTAAAAGAATATTCACAGGTTAAAAACTTATAAGGTTTTAAGTATTTATCAAAGATTATTTTATCCTCTAGAGTAAGTGCCTTAAATTTAAGCATAGAAACACACCTTTCTTAAGTAAAATTACATATTCATTATATACAAACATTTATGATTATTCAAATAATTATAAAAAATAAGTATTTTTCATATATTATTGTATATAATGAAAGGTAGCAGAATAGAATCTATTCTGCTACCTTTAAAGTGTGCCCAAGATGGGAGTAATCTATTTATTTTATGTTCACGACTCTAGTCCTTATATAGGTGTCTATTTTAGGAAACCATCTTTTATATTTATTAGGTCTTGTAATTTTTAGTTCTGCAAGGAATTCAGGAAGAATTCCTAACTTATATAGACCTTTAGAAAGGTGCCTGGGATAAGATGTTTTCCTTGTAAGAAAGTTCTTTGGATCAATTATTTTTAAAGTTTCATCTTCTTGTACATATATATCTTTACACCTAATGTCAATTTTTTTAAAGCCTATTTTTTCAAAGCTCTCTAATAGGAGCACAATTTCTAGCATCATTTTCTTTGAAAGGCCATGCTTTTTTATATGTTTTCTTAAATCTATACCAGGGACATATTCTCTTATTATTATATTCCCGCTATAATAATAAACTTTAGGGAAATATTTGTTTCCTTGAGCATATTTTAGTATGGAATACTCTTTTTTACAGCTTCTTATTTTTGTGCAGATTTTTACTACATTTCCATCTGGTAGCATATATACAATTCCATTGTGACCTTTCCCCAAAAAACTAAAATTAGTTAAATCCATTTCGAAATTTCTATAGTCCATTTCCATTATATTCACCAAAGTAAGTATTATATATTATTATATTTTTAGAATTTAAATTTGTTACAATTTATGAGGAGATAAATTATGAGATTAATAGGAAAAACAGCTATGGTTACAGGTGCTTCCAGAGGAATCGGAAGAGCAATCGCTATAGAATTGGCAAAGGAAGGAGCGGTGACTTTAGTTAATTACAAAGAGGATTTGACGGGTATTGAAGAAACCCTGAAGGACATAGCAGATATAGGGGGCATTGGGAAGGCTTATAAATGTGATGTAGGTAATTATGATCAAGTAGAAAGTATGATAGAGGAGGCTATTAAGGATCAAGGTAAAATTGATATATTGATAAATAATTCGGGCATTTCTTATATTGGGCTTTTTTCTGATATGAAGGAAAAAGAGTGGATGAATGTAATAAGAACAAATTTATTAGGTACAATAAATTGTAGTCATTGCGTATCAAAATACATGCTTTCAAAAATGGAAGGTTCAATAATTAATATTTCATCAGTATGGGGAGATTCTCCTGCTTCCTGTGAGGTAGTCTATTCTTCCACTAAAGGGGCAATTAACGCATTTACTAGGTCCTTAGCCGCTGAGGTTGGTTCAGCTAATATAAGGGTTAATGCAATAGCTCCTGGCGTTATTGACACAAACATGAATAACTTTAGCTTGGCTGATACAGAATTCATAAAAAATGCCATACCATTAGGTAGATATGGTACGGTATGGGAGGTAGCAAATGCAGTAATTTTTTTGTGCAGTGATCAGTCTTCTTATATTACTGGTCAGATTATAAAGGTTAATGGCGGTTTTTCACTTTAACATTATATTTATGTCGGAATTTAAAATAAACTTTTACTAAATAAATTCATATTACTTCCGATAATATAATTACCAATATTATGGATACATTTTCCATTTGTAAGGAATGATAATTATGAAGGATGATATAGTAAACGACATTAATACTAACATACAAAACAGGTATAATGAAATTACAGAAAAGTATTATTCACTAATGAATAATACTACTGAGGGAATATTCTTTATGAAATATGAACCTGAGATTATTCTGGAATCAAATAAAGCATTTGAAGAATTATTTCAGATAAAAAAAGAGGAAATAATAGGTAAGAGATTAAATTTATTTAATGAGGGTATACCTAAGAAGCTTCTTGAGATTGTTAAAAGATGCAAAAGTGAAAAAAGCTTTACTGTCCTGCTATCAGATAGTAAAGAGAGTATAATAAAAGTTAGTGTTTTTTATAAAAAAGAAGATAGGTTAGGGGCAGTTTGCATTAAATTATCTGATGATTTAAGCCATATGGATTATAATAAGTTAAAAAATTATCTAAAGTATATTAATATGAATGATAGAAATACAGCAGGACAGACAGGTGCAATACCACTAGGTACCGAAGAAACTAATATCAGAACTAAAGGCGTAGAGTATGAAAAGTTAGGTTTTCCCGAGAAAGATTTTTTTTACTGGCAGTTAAAAAAGGAAATAGCTAGATATAAAAGGAGTAAAAAGAAATTTGCAGTTAGTATCATTTTCATTGATAAACTAATGGAGATATACACCTCCATTGATAAGAAGCTATTAAATGTATTACAAAAGGAGATAAGTAGCAGGCTTTTACTATCCATAAGAGGTGAAGATACAATTGCAAATTATAATGATGGCGAATTTGGAATGATTCAAACCATGGTAAATTCGAGGAAAGATATTGGAATAGTAACTTCTAAAATATTTAACAATTTGGAAAAACCAATAGTATATAATGGATTAATATTTTTGAATATAAGAATTGGAGTAAGCATATTTCCTGATGATGGTAGAGATATACAAACTTTATTAAGCAATGCAGAAGTAGCAAAGCTTAAGGCAATTGCTACAGGTGAAAAACTTCAATTTTTTGCAACCTCTTCAATGGGAGATGATCTAGATAGTCTAATGGAACAAAATAAAATTTTAAGACAAATAAAAAAGCATTAGAGTACAATTCAGATTGATGGCATTACTGAGCCCCAACTTAAGTCACGAGATTTTCTATATAGCTCTTTGTCCTTCTTCGAGACAGTAGTGCTTGTAAGCCCATTTGGGGTGCACAGTTTGAAACAAATATGTCCAGTCCGGACTTGAGGATGACGTATTACACGGCCTGTAATAGCCACTCCAGGTGCATGAGACATACTTAAAAAAGAAAATTTCTCATCTTCATAAGACAACTCTCCTGATTTGACCAACCGATGTATATGAGAGCGCGCAACCCGTTGAGAAAAATGACACCAGTCCTTATCAGATATAGGGCAGGGATTATCATGAGGGCAGGGAGCTACGGTCTTAGCTCCTGCAGTAAGTAGTAGTTCCCTTGCCTTCTTAATCCGTAAAAATCCAGCGGGGGTTCCTGGCTCGATTATAATTAATGTACCACTTGTAATAGCCCAAAGCTTACGTATAAGGTTTAAACCGCTATCTTGAGACAGTTCACCTAGTGAATAAGAAGCAATCACAAGGTCATGTGGACATACCTCCCAGTCTCTTGTAATATCGACTTTAATCCAATCAGCCTTTTGAATTGAAGGTGTTAGAGAATTATTGGCCATTCGTTTGCCAAGTTCAATCATACCTTCTTCCCGTTCAAGCAGAGTTATATGCTTTAATTCTGGGTATAATGTGGTAGCAGCCCACATTGCAGTGCCAGGACCTGCACCAACGTCTAATAGAGTCTGGGGACACCAGCTTGGTATTTGCTTTTGTACTTGCATTAGAGCTGAATATACCGCAGCAAAAGTTGCAGGTAATCGAAATGCTACATAGGCAACAATATCTTCTTGTGACTTCAAAAACTTTTCTTTAGAAGAAGAAGTCCTTCCTGGGGAAGGGGAAATAGTACGATAGCGCATTGAAAGCTCAGAGGATAATGTAGAAAGCCTCTTTGATGGCAGTGATGCCAATTCATTATCTATAGCAGTCCGTAAATTTTGTGGAAGTTCCATATGTATTCCCCCTTATGCTTAGGATTTATTGATGCTTTTTTATATATAATATACCCACGGTTTTCTTTCCACAATGACTAGAAATAACACAGCCTGCATCTGTAATAAATATTTCTTTATCAGGCATTGCTTTTGAAAGTTCATTTTTAAGAAAATTAGCTTCATCCAATCCTTGAGCATGGGTTACCATTATTCTCTTGGATTCAATATTATTCTTATCCTCATAAGCCTCTTGAAGCATAATTTTATAAGCTTTTTCTAATTTACCTCGACTTTTTTGTCCTATTACCATTTTGCCATCTACAACCTTAACGATAGGTTTTATTTTTAATATGCCTCCAATTAAGCTTTCAATGGATGTACATCTACCACCCTTATATAAATAGTCTAAGGTATCAATAACAAAGGCAGTTTTTACATTTTTACTTATTTCATCTAACTTAATTAATATTTCATTCATAGCTAAGCCCATACTTACATATTCTGCTGCTTTTATAACCTGTAAACCAATTCCGGTAGATAGGTTTTTAGAATCATGTATGAAAACCATACCTTCCTTAAATTCATGAGCTACTATATTAGCACTTGAAGCAGCTCCAGAAAGGTAGGAGGAGATAGATATGTATAAGACCTGTATACCAGCTTCTACATAGGGCTTAAAAGCCTCATAGTAGTCTGTAGGAGATGGCATTGATGTTTTAGGAAGAGAGTTGTTTTCTTCTACAAGTTTAAAAAACATGTCTGCTGTAATATCAACACCGTCCTTATATGTTTTAGAATCGAAAATAACATATAAAGGAATAATTGATATATTATATTTCTCTAATAATTCTGTGCTTAAATCACAGGTACTATCAGCAAATATTTTTATCATTTAAAAATCCCCTTTCTTATATTTGCAAATTGGTATATTAATATAATAAATTATTTGAACTATTTAATCAAATATAATAAAATGATATTAGTAATAATGTTATTTAATGATTTATGTAGAGGAGAAGGATAAATATGAGTAAAGTACGTATAGCAATATTAGGATTAGGTACAGTAAGTACCGGTGTCTGCAAGGTAATAGATATAAACAAGGAACAAATCCTTAAAAGATCAGGATATGATATTGAAATTGCAAAGATATTAGTAAGAGACATTCATAAGGAAAGAGAATTAAAATTTAACGAAGGAATTTTGACAACTGATCCAGAAGAAATATTTTCAGATGATAGTATTAAGATAGTAGTTGAATTAATAGGTGGGATAGAGCCAGCAAAGGAATATATATTAAGAGCTATAAATAATAAAAAGCATGTAGTTACAGCAAATAAAGCCCTTATATCAAATTATGGAGATGAGATTTTAAATGCTGCAGAAAAAGCAGGGGTAAAGCTATATTATGAAGGTAGTGTTGCAGGCGGTATACCAATAATTCATGGTATAAATGAAAGCCTAACCGCAAATAAGATAAGTGAAATAATCGGTATAATTAATGGTACTACAAATTACATATTAACAAAAATGACTTTTCAAAATATGGAATTTAAACAAGCATTAGAAGAAGCACAAGCTAAGGGTTATGCGGAAGCAGATCCTACATCTGATATTGAAGGCTTTGATGCAGTGTATAAGCTTACTGTTCTTGCATCCTTAGCCTTTGGTACAGAGGTTGATGTTAAGGACGTTTACAGAGAAGGCATAACAAAGATAAGCAAAGCAGATATAGAATTTGCCAGAGATCTTGGCTATGTAGTAAAGCTATTAGCGATAGGAAGAGAAAAAGATGGGAAGCTAGAACTTAGAGTTCACCCAACCTTCATACCAAAGATGCATCCTCTTGCTAATGTTAATGACGTTTATAATGCAATATACATTAAAGGTAATGCAGTTGGAGATTTGATGTTATATGGCAAGGGAGCAGGGGAGATGCCTACAGGCAGCGCAGTCGTAAGTGATATTATATCTGTTTTAAGACATAATATGGATAACACTTATACAGTAAGTCAAAGGAATATATTTTGGGATAAAAAAGTTATTCCAATGGAGAAAACTGTTTCTGAGTATTACTTAAGATTTGCTGTTAAGGATATTCCTGGAGTTCTTGGTGAAATCACCACTCTGTTTGGTAAAAATGGTGTTAGTATTTACTCAGTGATACAAAAGGGCAAAAAGGGAGATCCAGTAGTGCCAATTGCTTTAATAACCCATAGCACTGAAGAACATAAAATAAATAAATCTATAGAAGCTATATCAAAGCTACCCTTCGTGGTTGGCTTAGAGAGCTTAGTTAGAGTTATAACTGAATAAAATAACAAATAATGCTTGAAGTTTTTATAACTTCAAGCATTATTAAAAGATAACCTAATTTGGAAAATAATCATTTAGCTTCTACTGGATTTTCAAAGGCTTCATAAATTGCAATTACTGCCTTTTCAAAATCATCTGTTTCAACTCCAATTATTATGTTTATTTCACTAGAACCCTGATTTATCATACGAATATTCACATTTTTCTGTTCTAAGGCATGAAATATTTTTGCTGCTATTCCTTTTGTCTTCATCATTCCACGACCTACTGTTGCAACTAGGGCCATATTAGGATAAACCTCTATTGAATCCGGGTTGCATTGCTTTTCTATTTCGTCTATTATATTATCCAGCTTGTTTTCTAGCTGGGTATCTGCAATAACTAATGATATGGCATCAATTCCTGAAGGCATATTTTCTAAGGATACTCCGTTGGATTCCAGTATTGATAGAAGTTTCCTACCAAAGCCAAGCTCTGCATTTACTAAAGTTTTTTCTATAGCTATAACGGTGAAATCCTTTCTTCCTGCAATACCAGTAATGGTTCCTGTATTATTTAAGGCCTCAAAATCGCTTAAAATAACGGTTCCCTCATCCTGAGGTCTATTAGTATTTTTAATATGGATAGGAATTCCTGACCTTTTAACTGGGAAAATGGAATCTTCATGTAATACAGTGGCTCCCATGTAGGATAGTTCCCTTAGCTCTCTATAAGTTATCTTATCGATATGCTTTGGATTATTTACAATTTTTGGGTCTGCCATTAAAAAACCTGAAACATCTGTCCAGTTTTCATAAAGATCAGCATAAGCTCCTCTTGCTATAATTGCACCGGTTATATCTGATCCACCTCTAGAAAATGTTTTTATATTTCCATTGGGTAGGCTTCCATAAAAACCTGGTATTACAGCCTTTTCAGTCCTTGAAAGTCTTTCATGAATTACCCCTTGAGTTTTTTCTGTGTCCAAATTACCAGATCTATTAAAATATATTAATTCAGTAGCATCTATGAATTCGTAGTCTAAATATGCTGAAAGTATAAGACCATTTAAAAATTCCCCTCTGCTAGCTGTATAATCTGAAGAAGCACCAGAAGCAATCTTTTCTTTTATTGCTATAAGATAAGTTTCAATATCTAACTTTTGGATTATCTCCAGATCTTTTGCCAAATCCATATATCTATTTGAAATAACCTTGTAAACATCGTCAAAGGGAATGCCTTGCTCCGCATGACCATGACATAAATATAGAAGATCCGTAATTTTATAGTCTGTACCAAATCTCTTTCCTGGAGCAGATGGGACTATATATTTTCTTCTTTTATCGGATTGAATAATTTTTTTAACCTTTCCAAATTGTGTGCTATCAGCTAAAGAGCTACCACCAAATTTAGAAACTATTATATTGTTCACGCTATCCCTTCTTCCAATATATATCCCTTATAGTGCTTCAATAAATTCTTTTACTCTTTTCATTGCCTCGATAATGTTTTCCATGGAATTTGAATAAGTTACTCTAATGAAGCCTTCACCACAATTACCAAAGGCATTTCCTTGCACAACTAATACCTTTGTTTCTCTGAGTAGCCTTTGTGAAAAATCTTCAGAGGAAAGTCCAGTACTCTTTATTGAGGGGAAAACATAAAAGGCACCAAGAGGCTCAAAGCAAGGTAGACCAATCTTATTAAAGCCGTCCACCATAACTCTTCTTCTTCTGTTATATTCCGTTTTCATTATTGTAACATTATTCTCGTTGCTTTTTAATGCTTCAATAGCTGCATATTGAGCTACTGTTGGAGCACACATTATAGAATATTGATGGATCTTTTTCATTGCTTCTATAAATTCACAATTACCACATACATAGCCAACTCTCCAACCGGTCATGGCAAAGGATTTAGAAAAGCCATTAATGACTATGGTCTTATCCTTCATTTCTTTAAAGCTTGCTATTGAGGTATGATGTCCTTCATAAGTAAGTTCGGAGTATATTTCGTCAGAAATTACCAGAATATCCTTATCTTTAAGTACATTTACGATGGGCTCTAGATCTTCTTTAGTCATTACTGCGCCAGTAGGATTGTTTGGAAAGGAGAGAATCAAAACTTTAGTTCTATCTGTTATAGCAGATAAAAGATCCTTAGCCATTAATTTGAAATTATTTTCTGATTTAAGGTCAATAGTCACTGGGGTGGCACCTGTAATAGTTATTAGAGGCTTGTAGCATACAAAGGAAGGCTCTGGTATTATGACTTCATCCCCCACTTCTACAAAGGATCTAAGTGAAACATCGATAGCTTCACTAGCCCCTACGGTAACTATTATTTCACTATCAGGATCATACTTTAATCCATAACGCTTTTTTTGATATTCGGAAATAAGATATCTAAGTTCCTTGAATCCAGGATTAGGCGAATAATGGGTATGACCTTTTTCTAAAGAATAGACACCTGATTCTATAATATCCCAGGGAGTGGCGAAGTCCGGCTCGCCAATTCCAAGGGATATTACATCTTTCATTTCATTTATTATATCAAAATTCTTTCTTATAGCCGACGGAGGAATCGCTTTAACTCTATCTAGGAGGAAATCAGATAATTTCATAATATTATAGCCTCCCTATCATCAACTATTCTATTTTCAAATATAGTACCTTCATCCTTGTATTTTTTCAAAATGAAATGGGTAGCAGTACTTTGGACAGATTCCAGAGTGGATAACTTCTCAGCCACAAATAAAGCTACTTCCTTTAGAGTTTTACCTTCAATAACAACGGTTAAATCAAAGCCTCCTGACATAAGGTAACACGAGGTTACCTCCGGATAAAGATATATTCTTTCTGCTATTTTATCAAAGCCTTCACCTCTTTGAGGAGTCACCTTTACTTCTATTAAAGCTGTAACTGAATCCTTATTTGTTTTTTCCCAGTTAATGAGAGTTTTGTAGCCTAAAATAACCTTGTGTTTTTCATAATCCTTTATGGACGCGGACACATATGTTTCCTCTTTATTAAGCATAACCCCAATTTGTGCTGGAGTAAGCTTGTTATTTCTTTCTAGGAGCTCCAAAATATCATTATCAGTTTTCAATGGTTTTACACTTCCTTTTAATATATTAGCAATGTATAAATAAACATAATTATAGCATAATTGTTAAGATTGCTTAAATAAATTTTAATTAATTAACTTTTTTAATCATATAGCAATTTAAGGTAGTTAGTCAAGGTATGAATAATTCACTTATAGTAGCATAATTATTTTATTTTTGGAGATTTCTATTATATACATATAAATATATAGTAAAAATAGAGGTGGATAGGATGACATTTCTTTTAGCTTTTTTAGTTGGTGGTACTATTTGTGTTGTTGGTCAATTGATGATGGATGTATTAAAACTTACACCAGCACATACCACTGTAACGCTAGTTGTATTAGGGACAATATTAGGTGGATTAGGTTGGTATGATATATTTATTAAATTTGCTGGAGCCGGAGCTTCCATACCAATAAGTAGTTTTGGTAATTCCTTAGTAAAAGGAGCACTTCAGGAAGCACATAGAGATGGAATTATTGGAGTAGTAACAGGTATATTTGAAATCACCAGCGCAGGTATGTCTTCAGCCATAATTTTTGGATTTATGGCCGCTTTGATTTTTAAACCAAAGGGATGATTTTATATCATTACCAGCTAATTAGTATTAATTAATTAAATAACAATATCATAATAAGCACCCAAAGAGTAAATTCTGCATATTTTTAATTATGGGAAGTTTACTTGGAGGGATGTTTATGATATTAGATGACTATTATAATTATATATATAAAATGGATTTTAATGAATTAAATAATAGATTTAAATATTTAGGTGCAGGAAGTAGTAGAGCAGTTTATGAGATAAGCACAGATTGCGTGGGAAAATTTTCTTTTAATAAAGGGGGAGATTCCCAATGCTCCTTAGAAAATCACATTTTTAATAACTGTAGGGCATATTTTAGGGAATACTTATGTCCTATTATCTGGTATAAAAAAGGTATGGTTATTATGAAAAAAGCAGAACCCTTAGGAAATATAGATTATAATATGGATTTAAATCTTGAAAGAATTGGAAGAGGTGAAAATGTAAGAAGGGATATGAGAGCTTTAGCTAGAAAATATGATTTATTATACGGTGATTTGTTAGCCCCATCTTCCTGGGGTTTTATAAGGGAAAAGTTATATCTAATAGATTATGGTTGTAAAGATTAATTATTAAAAATTGATAAAACTTACTGTTAAAATAAATAATTCTTATATGATATGCTATAATTAAGGTATTATATTTTGATTGAGGTGATATTATGGAAAAGTCATTTGAAAAAAGTCAAACTAATTTTATAGGCAGAACACTTTTGACTATGTCTACTGGGTTGCTTGTTACTTTTATTGTATCTATGCTTATAAGTAATACAAAAATGGTACTTAATCCTTATATTATGATTGTATCTTTTATTGCAGAGATTGGGATAGTTTTTTATTTGAGTTCTAGAATAGCTAAGATGTCCCCTGGAGTTGCAAGGATGTGGTTTTATACTTATGCAGCGCTTAATGGGGTCACCTTTAGCTTGATATTTCTAAGCTATGCTGCAGGAACTATAGGGTTAGTATTCTTATTAAGTTCAGCCATGTTCTTTTGTAGTGCTATGGTGGGGATGACCACTAAAGTTGATATGTCAGCTTTTGGTAGATTCTTTATGATGGCTGTAATTGGACTTATGCTTCTAATGTTGGCTCAGGTATTATTTGGATTGTCAGGAATGGATATGTTGATTAGCTTGGTAGGTATTGGGGTATTTAGTGGATTAACAGCCTATGATATGCAAAAAATAAAAAATATCCATCGAGATTGTTATAATCTCTCTCCTGAAGAAACTGGAAGATATACTATTATATCAGCATTAAGACTATATTTAGATTTTATAAATATATTTTTGTTCACCCTTAGGATGTTTAGAGGTAGATAGTAAAAAAAGAAGGTAGGAAGCAAAGCTTCCTACCTTCTTTTTTAATAAATTATAGTTTGGAATAGTAATTGCCAACAAGCTTTTGAAGGGTTCTTATTAGAGCATCCTTAGAGGTCTTCCAAGGTTCAGTTTGATACCTGTAATCATATTTATTAATAAACCACAAAAGTTCTTCATGCATCCTATCAATATTATCCCCTTGCAGCTGCGTTGTAACTGCCATAAATTTATCCTTTTTATCTTCATTTTTAACCATGTCCTCAATATAAAATATTAGCATGTCATAATGTTTTAGACAAAAGCCCTTGCAAGTAAAATATTTGGTTCTAAATTTATCTTCCTTAAGCCAAAGCTTAATCATAGTTTTTGTATAGTTATCCATATCAATGATAAGCTTCTTGCATAGCAAGCAACTACTTGTAGAATCCTTGACTTTTAAAGATGCTTTTTTCTTAAAGGGAAAAGAACTTTTTGGTCTTAAGCTTGGGGTCGGATTCTTTAATCTTTCAGATCTTTGAATTAATATTCTATCAGTTATTATTGCCAACCCTAATTTATCAGGATATCTATAAAGTTTTTCAAAATGTTCCTTGCAAAAAAAGTAATCATCCACCAATTCGGGAGCTAATCTAACATCCATAACCATCTCAGTAAATAATGCATCTATGAATTGATCCTCTGCTTTTTTTTCTACAACGCAAAGGGGACATTCACAGTCTTCGTTAAAGGCATCCCATAAGGGAATATCATATATCTTTTCGCTCATAATGAAACCTCCTATTTAATTAAAGAGTTTATAAATTGTTGTGCAGTTCTCCCAGAGCGACCATTGTGCCATAGCTCCCATTTTAATGCATCTTCCACAAGCGTTGATTCTTCCATTGGTAATTCTATATTTTTTGCTATACCCTTTACAATATTTATATATTCCTCTTTATTTGGAGAAGTAAAGGTTAGGGTTATACCAAATCTATCTGATAAGGATAGCTTTTCTTGAACACTTTCCCTAGGGTTAGTTTCAGTATTATCTGAAAAATGTGCACTTTCTTTAACTAAATGACGTCTGTTAGAGGTAGCATATATAAGTACATTTTCTGATTTTGCCTCTAAGGACCCTTCCATGGATGATTTAAGGTATTTATAATCTGTTTCAAATTCTTCAAAGGATAAATCGTCAATAAATATTATAAATCTAAAATTTCTTTCTGATAATTGTTTAATTAATTTTGAAAAGTATCTTAAATCATATTTGGATATTTCTATAAATTTTAACCTAGATTCTCTATAATTATTTATTAGTGCTTTTATAGTAGAGGACTTACCAGTGCCTTTGTCTCCATATAAAAGAACGTTATTACCCCTTTTACCTTTAAGAAAAGCATCAGTATTCTCCATTATAATATCTTTTTGATATTTATAACCTATAAGATCTTCCATTTTTACTTTATCTAATTTAGCAATAGGGATAAAACCTTGTTGATTATCCCAATTAAAGGCATTGTATCTCGATAGTTCACCACTACCCCGCTTAGTATAATATTCTACTAATTGAGTCACTACATATGAGGGAGTACTTTCAGCAGAAAAATATTTAATTACATTATCTCGCTCTCGTTGAAATCCATTATAGGATCTCTCCCTTGAACTATTGTAATTTGTAATTAAATCTATGTATTCCTGTGATATATAGTCCGAAAAAACATTGAAATCAATATTAAACAATGTTTTAAGTATCTGAATATCTAGGGTAGCTGCAGCAAGAAGACTATCAACTGGAGGAAAACTTTTTATTTCACAATGTAAACTAAAGGAATTTTCAGCAAGAATTATTTTATCAGCTAAGAAATTATTCCATAGATTCCCACTATATTCATTCCGTTCTCCTTTTTCTATCAATATAAAAATAATTTCGTGAAGTTTAATATTCATTTTTTCTTCAGAATATTTTCCATGGGTTAGTTTGTTAAATAAACTTAATACATAATCTTTATTCAAATTTTTGTATACAATAAGTTTATTTGTATGAGTATCTACAATTAATTTGTTTTTCATATAACACCTCAGTTTAATTATACTCTATAAATTAATTTTGTTAAATACAATGAAATATTGTTGCATTTTGATGCGATTAGACTATAATAATAGTGTAAGTAAATAATATTGTTAGGTGAGGCTCCTATATGGATATATGCTACTACCCGGAAACATCGAGAGATGCCAATGGGTGAACAGGCATTACCGAATTAAGGTTCTACTTAATGTAGCTGGACGTTTGTCCAAAGCTGTATAGTGCTAAAACTCAACGAAAATGTTGATTTTTAGGAGCCTAGTGGGCTCTTTTTTGCTTTCTCAAATATTATTTTTTATTAAAAAATACTTAGACCAGGTGGTGAGACTATGGAAGGTGGCCCGCGGTGGGAGAAGTCAATATTAATATTAAGTCAGAGGGACATTTTTCATTATAATTTGACCCTCTGATAAAAAGGAGGGTTTATTATGGAAATGAATAGTTTTTATTTCAGTAGAATACTTGACAATAAAATTTATGATTCTGAAAAAAACATCATAGGAAGACTTAAGGATCTCGGTATTATGAATGAATTAAGAAATCCCAAGGTTGTGGTTGTAAAGGCTAAAACCAGTGAAGGTATAAAATATCTTGGGTGGGAAAGCTTTGTAGTGAATAAAATTAATGGTCAATATGAGCTAACTTGTAAGGAAATCAAGGAAAAAAATGCTGATAATGTAATGTTTCTTAGAAAGCATGTTTTAGATCAGCAGATAGTTGACGTTAATGGAAGAAAGGTTGTAAGAGTTAATGATATAAGACTTGCTCTGCTTAGCAATGGTATAAGCGTAATTGCTGTGGATATTGGTATAGATGGGCTTTTAAGAAGAATTGGTATAGCTAAGGTATTAAAGCATCTTAAAATAAAGACTCCAAGTAAGCTTATGCTTTGGAACAATGTAGAAACCATCTTTCCTTCTAATGAAAACATAAAATTATCTAAAACCTATGACAAACTGAAGATATTACATCCAGCAGATCTAGCTGATATCATAGAAGATTTTGATGGAAAATCTGCAATTGAAATATTTAATAGCTTGGATAATGCAAAAGCAGCAGATGTTCTAGAACAGATGGAAGATGATGCTCAGGTTAGCCTTATTCAAAGACTTTCTCCTGATAAAGCTGCAGATATTCTTGAGGAGATGCCTGCGGATGAGGTTGCAGACATATTAGATGGCCTTAGCGATGTTAAAGCTGAAGAACTTCTTAGAAATATGGAAAAAGAAGCCTCAGATGAAGTTCGAGAGCTTATGGAATATGAAGATAATCAGGTTGGAAGTCTTATGAATACTGATTATGTATATTTTATTGATGATCTTACAGTAGAAAAATGTATTCTTTCTTTAAGACAAACAAAGCCTGAGGAAGATCAGATGTATAACATATATGTTGTAGATAATAAAAATAAATTAGAGGGTACCATCACACTAAGAGATTTAATAGTTTCTGAATCGGACAAAAGCTTAAAAAGTATAATGAATAAGGAATATATATGCATGAAGGACACTGATAAACTGGAGGATCTAATAAAAAACATATCAAAATATAATCTAGTTGCAATCCCTGTAGTAGACGAGGAAAAGGAATTAGTTGGGAATGTAATAATAAATGATATTATATATGAACTTCTAAAAAATAAAAGAAGAATTGGTTAACCATTATTATACTCCTTAAATGATGTTAAAATAATTTAAAAGGCCTGTATGGCCTTTTTTTTATTAATAATGCTGATAATAATACTTCTTTATGGTATATTGATAACGAAGTAATTTTGGATTTATTTGGAGGTTATGCATGAGTACTGCTATTTTTTATATTGTTATTCTTTTATTAGCGATTTTTATTGTTATAGCTATAATCAAGAAGGCTTTTAAACTATTCATTTTTATTATTGTGGTCATATTATGTTTTGTACTTTACGATGTTTTTGTAAGAGGTGTATCACCAATTGACGAATTTAATGGCATTAAGACAGATGGAAGTTATGTAAGTTCTCTTGCAGATTATACTGTAAAAATCAAGGATGATGTGAATACAACTAAGAAGTTACTAACAGAAAGTAAAATAGATGCTACAGTAATTCTCAAAGTAAATCAGGAAAATGCCCTACTTCATAGTTACATTAAAGATATTTCTGATATTAAGCATACGAAACGGATGGATTCTATTGATAAACAATATTTTAACTATCTTAAAACTATTACTGATGCCTCTGATGGAGTTAAGAAAGTTGCAAGTGAAAGCGGCAATATAGCTGATATCCAGAATAAATTAAAGGGTTTAAATAACAGTCTTACAAGTCTTACTAATTTGAATTTAAATAAAGGGTAAAACAGAACTGAGTTGACAGTCTAAAAATTAAGTACTAAAATAAATTATCATAATTTGGAGGTAGTTTTATAATGAACGAGAAAGGAAATATTTCAATACATTCAGAAAATATCTTTCCAATAATTAAAAAATGGCTTTATTCTGATAAAGATATTTTTGTAAGAGAAGTTATAAGTAATGGTTGTGATGCCATAAGTAAGTTAAAGAGGTTGGTGTCTTTAGGCGAAGCAAGTATAGAGGAAAATGAAACCTTTAGAGTTGATGTAGTAGTAAACAAGGAAAATAAAACAATTATGTTTACCGATAATGGTTTAGGCATGACGGCAGATGAAGTTAAAAAATACATAAATCAGGTTGCTTTTTCTGGAGCTGAAGATTTTATAAATAAGTATAAGGATAAAGCTGGTGAAGAAAATCAAATTATAGGTCATTTTGGATTAGGTTTTTACTCAGTATTTATGGTAGCAGAAAAGGTTACAATTGATACTTTGTCTTTCACAGAAAATAGTGAGGCTGTAAAATGGATTTGTGCTGGTGGTGTAGATTACGAAATTGAAACATCCGAAAAAACCACTAGGGGTACCACCGTAACCTTGTTTCTTAACGATGATGAATTAGAACTACTAGATGAGCATAAGTTGAAGGAAATAATTAAAAAGCACTGTTCCTTTTTACCTTATGAAATATATCTTAAAGATGAGGGGAAAGAAACAAAGGAAGAAAAAGGAGAAAAAGAAGAAAAGGAAGAACCACTTAATGATACAAATCCATTGTGGCTAAAGGATCCTAAGGATTGCACTGATGAGGAATATAAAGATTTTTATAAAAAAGTATTTTTGGACTATAATGAACCTTTATTTTGGATTCACCTTAAAGTAGACTATCCCTTTGACTTAAAAGGAATACTTTATTTTCCTAAGCTTAAGCATGAACTTGATGCTAGTGAAGGTCAGATAAAGCTTTATAATAATCAGGTCTTTGTAGCCGATAATATAAAAGAAATAATTCCTGAGTTCTTATTACTTTTAAAAGGTGTTATTGATTGTTCAGATTTGCCTTTAAATGTTTCTAGAAGCTTTTTGCAAAGGGATTCAAATGTTGAAAAAATCTCAAGACATATCACTAAAAAAGTTGCTGATAAGTTGAATGATTTATTTAAAAAGGATAGAGCCCAGTATTGTAATTTTTGGGAAGATATAAATCCTTTTATAAAATATGGTTGCATTAGAGAAGAAAAATTTTATGATGGAGTTAAAGATATAATAATATTTAAGACTACATCAGATGAATATAAGACCTTAAAGGAATATTTAAATACAGAAGAAAAAGGTGAGAAGAAGGTGTTTTATGTAAGTGATGTAAAGCAGCAGGCTCAATATATTAAGATGTTTAAGGAACAGGGTATGGAGGCTTTAATACTAAATACATCAATAGATAATCATTTTATTAGCTTCCTAGAGATGAAAGAAAATACAATTAAATTTAATAGAATTGACTCAGATATATCTAATACCTTAAAACAAGAAGATAGTATCGACGAACCTAACACTGAATTTTTGGAAAAACTAATAAATGTTTTCAAAAGCACATTAAACAAACCTAATTTAACGATAAAGGGAGAATCCCTTAAAAGTTCTGATATACCAGGCATTATGCTTTTATCTGAGCAATCTAGACGAATGCAGGAAATGAACAAAATGTTTGGCGGAATGAACATGGGAGATATGTTTAAAAAAGAAGAAACTCTTATGCTAAACTTAAACAATAATTTAGTAAAGGATTTAGTTAATATAAGCGAAGATGAAAGCAAGAAGGAAGAAAGTAAACTTCTTTGCGAACAAGTTTATGATTTAGCTAGAATGAGTCAAGAGCAGCTAGATGGAGATTCTATGGCAGAATTTATAGCTAGAAGTAACTTGATATTAAATAAATTAGCAGGAATTTAACAATATACGATTAAAAAACTGGGAGGTAATTACTTCCCAGTTTTTTATTTCATTTTATTTAAATATCAGAACTTTTTTCATCAATTTTTCTTCGAATTATTTCCTCTAAAAAGGTTTTAATAAGTGCCATAACTGGAACAGCCAAGAACATTCCCACAACCCCATAAAGACTTCCTCCTGCCATTATAGCCAATATAATCCAAAGAGGACTTAGCCCTATTTTATCTCCAATAATCATAGGGGCTAAAAGCCAACCATCTAAGGTGGAAAGCACTAATACTATTACTGTAAGCTGGAAGGCCATTATTGGGCTGAAGAAAAAGGTTATAATAAAAGCTGGTACAAGTCCAATAAAATTTCCGAAGTAAGGTATTAGATTTGTAATGCCAATGACAATGCTTATTAATAATGCATAATGAATACCAAGTATTGTAGTAGCTGTAAAGCATAAGACTCCAATAATAAAAGAATCAATAGATTTACCTATAAAATATTGCTTGAAGATTAAATTAGCAGTTTTACCAAAGTGAATTATTTGGTTGCAGGTTTTAGTACTTAAAAAGGCATATAGAAAATGTTTAATAGCTAAAATACATTTTTCTTTTTCTAGTAAAAGATATATAGATATAATAATTCCTGTGGATATTCTAATCATAAGATTAGTAATATTTATAAGTTGTCCTACTACAATATTTATACTTTTTGATAAGATTGAACTAAGCTGAGATACATAACTATTTAATTGGGTGATGTTACTTGTATTTATACCTAAGCTAGCTATAAATTTATTTTTCATTAAGGTTGAATCAATGTAGCTTTGTGTGTTTGTAATTATATTAGGCATATTTAAGTTTGTTATAAGATCCATTATACTTCTAATCATAGTAGGTAAAACAAGTAAGATAATCAATATAAGTAAAAATATAAAAAGAAGATATACTACAAGCAAACTAAATATCCTTTTAAATTTAAGTTTTTCTTCCAAATAAACCATAAAGGGATTTAGAAAATAAGCTATACAAAAGCCCCAGATTGGATATGCCAATATGGAAAGCACCTTATCTAATATAGGCTTTAACACATCTATATTATTTATAATCTTATAAAATAATAAGGATAAGATTATAATAGGGAGCATATTAAAGTAGGGTATTTTTTTATATTGGAACATGGCAACACTTCCTAAAAACTAATAATATAATTATAGCATAAAGAAAATAAATACAAAACTATTTTTCCTCTTTATGTCTTAAGAAGGCTGCATTTAGCTCACCACCAAGGAGTATTATGTTTGAACATAAAAAAAGCCAGGTCATTAATAACATAACTCCTCCAAGGCTTCCATATATTTTAGAAAAGCTAGCAAAACTATTTACGTAAAAAGAAAAACCTGTAGAAAAAATAATCCAAAAGAAGGTAGAAAATAATGCCCCAGGAAGAATATTTTTGTAGGTAAGTTTTTTTGAAGGTATAAATTTATATATAAAAGCAAATATAAAAAATAAAAGTAGCAAACCTATTATATTTCTAGAAAAATTTAATAAGAGACTAATAGCAGGAGAAAGAAGAAACTTTAAAGTAACAATATGATTTAATACTTCACCAAAAACTAACAGACACATTACTGAAAAAATCATAAATATTATAATAATTGTAAAAAGTAAATTCATTAATTGCAATTTTATAAAAGATCTACTTTCTTTAACATTATAAGCTTTATTTAATCCTTTTATTAAACCATTTAAACCATTAGATGCTGACCATACCGCGATTACCATGGCAAAAGAAAAAAGACCTATTTTCTTTGCTTTTAATATTTCAGTTATTGTTCTATCTGTAAGCTCCAATAACTCTTGTGGTAAAATTCCAATAAGTAAATTAAGTATTGCTCCTTTTTCAATGTTGCTATAACCTAATAAGGCAATAAACCCAATCAGGCAAGGAAAAAATGATAAAAGTAATCCATAGGCCAGTTGTGAACTTTCTGAATTTATATCATTATTGTTATAAATTCCTATAATTTTTAATATAGCATTTTTTGTTTTTTTCATTCATTCACCTCTTGATAACATAAATATTAGTATAAATTTTTCTAAAAATATGTTAAAATAATATAAAGGTTTGCGTTAATTAAAGTTTTAGGAGGCGTTTAATCATGAAAAGGAAAAAAGAACTATATGACGAAATTAAATTGGTAGAAAAAGAAATAAAATTTTTATCTAAGTTTGTTCAAGAGGAGGAATATCTTCCCACAGAAGATGAACTTCATAGCTGGGTTATAAAAATGGATGTATGTATTAAAAAATTAGAAGAAGTAAAAGAACAAGTGGTGGATTTTTACAGAAATTAATCCTATTCCTATTAGTATTACTACTTAATTTTTTTTTATACTTTTCTTATTTATATCAATAATGTAGCAAACTGAATATTCAGTATGCTTTTTTAGCTTTACTTATTATTAACAATATGTATAATATAGTGTAGGATAAAGAGATATTTAAATATACGAAAGTAGGTTAAGTATATGAAAATACTTATACTTGGAGATATAGAATCACCATACCTGTGGGAACATTATGGTTATGAAAAATATAAAGATGTAGAATTGATTATTTCTTGCGGAGATTTAAAGGCCGAATACTTGTCGTATATAGTTTCCGTTCTTAAGGCACCCCTTTTTTATGTGCCCGGAAATCATGACAAAAAATATGCCATATCCCCTCCAGAGGGATGCGATAATATAGATGGAAAGTTTGTTATATATAAAAACTTAAGAATCATTGGGTTAGGTGGAAGTTATAGATATAATTGTGGTATATATCAATATACTGAACGGGAAATGAAAAAAAGAATTTTAAAGCTTTTCCCAAAACTATTGTGGCATAGAGGTTTTGATATTTTAGTAACGCATGCGCCTGCCTCAGGTTTAAATGAAGGAATGGATTTATGCCATAAAGGATTTAAAGCTTTTATAAAATTAATGGATTTATTCAAGCCTAAATTTCTATTTCATGGCCATCAACATTTAAATTATGGAAAAATTAAAAGAATAACTGAATATGGACCAACTACAGTAATCAATAGTTATGAATTTTATGTAGTAGAAGTTTGAAAAATAAAAAGACAAACCCAATAGTTTGCCTTTTTATTTTATAGATTTAAATTGCACTAAATTTGAGTCAACAGAATCAATAAACCAATCCATTGATAATATCTGCTCATGGGAAGCTACTTCTTCACTTTCAATTCTCAAGTTACCACTATCATCATAGATGGGTCCTGTAAAGGGATTAAACAAATTATTAACAATCATTCTTTTCATTAATTTAACTAGTTTTTGGGTTTCTTCCGGTACATGCTCTTCAGAATAAAATATATCAACAACTCCTGAATCTATTCCCCACCAGAAATTAATTAGCTTTTGATTAGAGCTAAAAAGATCCATAACAGTTTTAAAAGTACCACTTAATATATTTTTTAATATTTTTTCGTAAAATATACCCCATTGCCAAATCGGTGTAGCTAAGTATCTATCTGGCTGTTTCTTGCTCATATCAACTGAACATAACATAGAATAAACACCATATTCCGTTGAAACTGGATGAGGAATTGACAAAGTTCTATTGCAAATCATATCACATCCATAGCTTATCAAGAGATTTCCAGCATCTTTAAATTTCACACGACTATTCCATTCCTCAGTCCAGGCCACCTTAATTTCAGAATAGGGATTCACCATTTTTGCGCCTAGTGCAAAGGCATTTATTGAACTTATTACCTCAGGTGTTGGTTTAGTAGCTGCATATCCTATAATATTTGTTTTAGTCATAGCTCCAGCTATAACACCTGTTAGGAATCTAGGTTCATAGGTTCGCCCATAATAATTAGCTACATGAGTGAATGGGTGTGATTCAGAGCAATTGAAAAATTTTATTTGAGGAAATTCTAAAGCACACTTTAATGTTGCATTCATATAAATAGGGCTAGTGGTAAAAATTATATCATTTCCTTCTTCTGCTAAATGCTTTATATAATAATAAGCAGAATCATTTTCAGGAATATTTTCAACATAGCTAGTGGTGAGCTGATCCCCAAGAACTTTATTTAAATATAATCTTCCTAATTCATGGGCGTAGGTCCAGCCTGAGGTTTCAATAGACCTAGAATATACAAAGGCTAGCTTGAGCTTTTTTCTTGGAGCAACAAAATTAGTAATAGCAGTTATTACCTTCTTTTGAGTTATCGCCTCAGGAGATGTTTGTATGCTTAAACTTGAATCGCTGGACATAAGCTCCAGTTCTTTTATTAATTCTTTAAGTGTAGTAGTTATTTCTTTTTCATCAAAGCTTTCAGGAATACCGTATATTTTTGCAAATTCCATGAAGGCATCACCCGTAGTCATATTTAGTTTATCACCACCTAAGCTATGATAAAGAGCCCTAAAGGGATTATAAATATACACTTCAAAATACCTGTATAAGGAATCTAAATTAGATTTTTTAGGATTATACTTCATTAACATGTCTAGTAATAGTTCATAACTTTTTTCTTTAGTAAGCCAAATAGAATATATTCCGGTTTCTTTATTGAATTTAAGAAACTCATAATACAACTTTATATTTTCATTATTTTCATCTTTTTTTGGAATAAGTCTTATTACATTTGCAGTTATAGCATAAGCATTAAAATATTTTAGCACACTTACTCTTTTATTTCCTTCAATAACATAAAACCAATTCAGATATTCGTAAACCTTAATGGGATCACGAATGCCTTCGGTTAAATGAGATTGACAAAGACTTGACCATTTTCTTTCAAATTCAGTATTAGCATTTAATAAGGGCATAAAGTTTTTAGAAAAACATAAGCTTCTAAGATGGGTATATGTACCTATAATTTTCTTTAAGGGCACTTCTACAAGCCCTAAATTTATTTCAGTAACAATATCTGCATTATTAACTAAACCTTCTAAAGAGGGGACATACCCCAACTCTCCACTAGAAACTAATTTATTGTATTCTTTTAGAGCGTTCTTTTTTGCTTCTAAGTAGTAGTCTTGGTCAATTAGCTCGTTCATTACACACCTCATTAACCTTTCATAATCGATTTAATTATAACATATATACTTTAATTATATGAATTATAATTTGAGTAAAGAAATCTTTATTGGTGATTGATAATGAAAAGGGAGTAATATATACTGGTATCTGGATAAATTATAATTAGTATTTATAGGAGGAGCCTATGAAAAATGAATCTATAATAAACAGATTATATTTTAGTGACAGAGAACTTACAAAAACAGAGTTTGAAAAAAGTAGGAATAGATTTATTTTTGAAGGTGCAGTAGCCACAGGACTATTTGGATTGACTACGGGGGCTTTTTTAGCTGGTTTTGCAAAATATATGGGTGCTACAGACCAGTTTAATGGTTTGATTGCGGCGATACCAGCTTTTGCAGGTATAGTTCAGATGGTATCACCAATTTTATTTGAAAAATTAAGCCATAGAAAAGTAATTATTGCAATATGCTGTTTAATATTTAGGTCTTTATTAAGTTTTATGGTTTTAATACCTTTAATATTTAGTAGCACAAGCATAAGGCTTATAAGCCTAGCAGTGGTAAATATAATTGCTTATACTATTGCATCTTTTATTTCACCAGCTGCATCAAATTGGATGGCTGATTTGACTCCCGAACATATTAGAGGTAGATATTTTGCAACAAAAGATATGTATGCTCTTGTTTTCATGACAATCATTACATTAATCTGTGGTAAAATCCTGGACTATTTTAAGTTTATTAATAATGAATATACAGGATTCTTGATAATTGGTCTTATATCCTTAATATTAGCTATATTGAATTTTATATTTATTAGTTCGGTTAAAGAACCACCACCTCATAAAAGCACCTTTAAAATAAGTTTAAGAAAAGCTATAATTGAACCAATAAAAAATCATCAATTTAAAAAGATTATAGTACTGTCAGCTTTATGGAATTTAGGTCTTAATTTTGCGGGCCCATTTTTTTCAGTATATATGGTTGCGAATTTGAAGCTTGATTACACTTACATAATGGTGGTTGGAGTTATTGCAACAAGCGTAAGAGTGTTATCTGTTAGATTCTGGGGAAGACTTGCAGATAGAAAGTCATGGTTTTTACCTACTAAGATATCCATAGCTTTAGTGGGCTTAGCACATTTCTCTTGGTTTTTTGTTAATATTAATACCATGTATATTTTGATACCATTAATTAATATTTTGGTGGGCTTTGCCTGGGCTGGAGTGAATATATGTATATTTAATATACAATTTATCTTTGCACCTAAGGATGGAAGGACAATGTATTTAGGTTCAAGTGCTGCTATTGGAGGCTTAGTTGGGTTTATAAGCTCAATTTTAGGTTCAGTAATATTAAGTTTAATTGGTCCAAGGATTTTTAATTTAATTGGGTTTAATGTCAGCAATATGCAGATAATTTTTGCTTGTTCAGGAATTGCGCTTGGCCTATGTGCACTATATATACATATATTTATTAAGAAAAATCAGATTGAAAAAAGTTTAACAAAAGGTGAGCTGATATGATAAATCTGCATGGACATAACAGAGGTTTAGGAACAAGTTTTCACGAGCTCAGAGGTGACTGTGAAAAATGTTTCGGATTGTGCTGTATTGCATTGTACTTTTCTGCATCAGAAGGGTTCCCAATCGACAAGGATGCTGGTAAGCCTTGTATAAATCTACAATTTGACTTTAACTGTTCTGTTCACAAAAATTTAAGAAAGCAGGGCCTTAAAGGTTGTACTGCTTATGACTGCTTTGGTGCAGGGCAAAAGGTGGCTCAAGTTACCTACGGTGGGCATGACTGGAGACAAATACCAGAATCCGCAAAACAGATGTTTGAGGTGTTTTTGATTATGAGGCAACTGCATGAAATGCTATGGTATCTAACACAAGCACTCACATTAGAACCAGCGTGTCCTATTAAAGCTGAACTCAGTTTAATGCTCAACGAGACGCAGTGTATAACTCGTCTCAGTACTGATTCTCTTATAGGACTAGATGTGACAACACACCAAGACAAGGTTAACGAGCTACTTCTATATACCAGTGAACTTGTACGAACTAAAGTCTGTGGTGGTGAGAAGACTCCTTCAAGTGGAAAGGGTGCCAGCAATCGAGGACCAGATCTTATTGGCGTAGACCTGAGAAGAAAGAATCTCAGAGGTGCAAACTTGAGAGGAGCATGCCTTATTGCAGCAGATCTTAGAGGAATAGATTTGAGCGGAACTGACCTAATTGGGGCTGATTTGAGAGATGCTGACCTCAGAGGAACTAATCTCATAGATTGTATCTTTCTTACCCAAGCCCAGATTAATACAGCCAGGGGGGATGACCTTACAAAGTTACCGATTTCACTAGTTCACCCAACTTATTGGTTAAAATGATTAACTATACAAACAAAACATATATTTATTCGAACATTCTAATTAAGAGAAAGGATAGGTATGTAAATATTATGATGCCATTTTATTTCTTTATAGTTGATGAACCTGATGGTAATAAAATCGAAGTTACTGGTAATTAGTGTTCGGAAGAATGAGCATTGTCCACATATAAAGTAATTCATAATCTTCGTAAAACTCGAATTAAAGAAAGAAACATGGCTCCACTATCAGTACAAATTACACTAATTTTCAAATAAACCATGTTATCACACTTTAAAGGCTATTTTACTTAATACATTATAAAACCAAATACAAAGTCGCAAAAATTACGGACAACTTGGTATGTCTCTAAAACTCAGGCGTATAGCTCAAAGTAAGTGGATTCCAGTTTATTTGTCTAATCTTAATATTTCTAATTTGAATATGGCTACAATAAGCTTCAAAACCTACTTTTACATTTTTTTCTGAATCAATTGGATCTGGATCAGTGACTTCTAGAGCTAACTTACTATCGATAAATACAAAGCAGTGCCCATCAATACTTCCACCCATAATATGGTATGTCTTTCCTGGTTCGAAGTTAAATAATTGAGTAGCGACGTTAAGCTTATAGTCTGGAGATTTTTCAAACCCAACTTTACCTTCCCACCAACCTTGTAATCCAACTACATAAGCCGTAGCTCTCTCATTCTTCTCCTTATTCCAGCTTCCGTTCCACATAAAGTTTATATCGTGAGTGGAAGGCAATACTGTCCTAGCTTCAAATTCTACCATAACATTACCTGGAAAATTCTCTTTTGATACTATCATAGATGGATAATTATTGGGATTTTTTCCTGCTATCCATCCTTCTTCTACCCACCAATTTCCATTATATATATTCCAATCTCTTTGAAAATTTTCTTCTGTAGGTATCTCTTCATATAAGATTGGTGAATTTTCTAGGTCAATTTCTTTTTTCATTAAATGTAGCATTTTATCTTCTCCTTAAATTATATTAATTCATAAAGATTATATATAAGTTTTTCGGAACCTTCCCAGCCAAGGCAACCATCTGTAATAGATTTTCCATATTCATTATCTGAAGGTTTTTGATTGCCATCTTTTAAGTAGCTTTCTATCATAATTCCTTTAATCATTTTTTTAAGAGTTTCTGAATATTGTCTGCTTTGCAGGATTTCTAAAGCTATTCTAGGTTGCTCAGAATATTTTTTCAATGAATTGGCATGGCTAGCATCGATAACCAAGGAAGGGTTTGAAAATCCTCTTTCTTTAAATCCTTCTGCCAAATTAATTAAATCCTCATAATGATAATTCGGGTGATTTCTTCCTGCATCATCAACAGAACCACGAAGTACAGCATGGGCAAGGGGGTTACCGGTGGTATTTACTTCCCAACCATTATACATAAAGGTATGGGACATTTGAGCAGCATGGATAGAGTTTAGTAAAACTGAAATATCTCCGCCGGTTGGGTTTTTCATTCCAGCAGCAACTTCCATTCCACTAACTACAAGCCTATGTTGCTGATTTTCTACAGATCTGGCTCCTACAGCAACATAACTTAAAAGGTCTGATAAATAAGGATAATTTTCAGGATAAAGCATTTCATCAGCAGAAAATAAGTGAGATTCTCTTATAGCTCTTATATGCATTCTTCTTATTGCCTTAATACCATCTAACATATTTGAATCTTTGTTTGGATCTGGCTGATGGAGCATGCCTTTATAACCTTCACCATTTGTTCTTGGTTTATTGGTATATATTCTAGGAATAATTAATATTTTATCTTTTATTCTTTCCTGAATTGCTGCTAGTTTTACAATGTATTCACACACAGCGTTTTCATCATCCGCTGAGCAAGGACCGATTATTAAAATAAACTTATTGGATTTGCCAGTAAATACTTCCTTTATTTCCACATCTCTTAATTTTTTTAAGTTAATAATATCTGAACCAGCTGGTATTAAATCTGCTATCTCATCAGCAGAGGGTATTTGGCGTATTTTTGAATAGCTCATATTTTTACTCCTCCTTATTATGTATATATTTTCTCATTATACTTACATTGTTCCAGTTTTTCTATATTTTTTTAAAATTTTTGGATTAAAAATTGTATTTGGTGTAAAATAGTCCTATAATAAGAAAAAATGGAGGTAAAATATGGAATTGGTTAAAGGTGGTAATTATTGTGGATTTTCATTAATACAAGAGGATAAACTTTTAGAAATAAATTCGGATGGCTACTTATTTTCTCACATAAAAACAGGTGCCAGGCTTTATTATATAAGTAATAAGGATGATAATAAGGTTTTCTCTATAAGCTTTAAAACCCCTCCTAAGGACAATACAGGAGTAGCTCATATTCTAGAACATTCTGTTTTATGTGGCTCAAGAAAGTTTAAAAGTAAAGAACCTTTCGTAGAGTTGGCAAAAGGATCCTTAAATACATTTCTAAATGCAATGACTTTTCCAGATAAAACTATGTATCCTGTGGCTAGTAAAAATAGTAAGGATTTATATAATTTAATGGATGTTTATTTAGATGCGGTATTTCATCCTAACATCTATGATATTCCAGAAATAATGCTTCAGGAAGGCTGGCATTACGAGTTTAATGATAAAGAAGAGTTAAGCTTTAGTGGAGTTGTTTTTAATGAAATGAAGGGTGCATATTCTTCACCTGAGGGTATTTTACTTAGGAAGGTTAAGGGGGCCCTGTTTCCTGATAATTCCTATGGCGTCGAATCAGGAGGAGATCCTGATTATATAACGGATCTTACTATGGAAAATTTCTTGAGTTTTCATAAAGAATACTATCATCCATCCAACTCTTATATATATTTATATGGAGACATAGATATAAAGGAAGCTTTAAGCTTTATTGATGGTTATTTAAGTAATTTTGAATTGCAAAATGTTAATTCAGAAATAAAACCACAAAGACCCTTTAGTTATATAAAAGAGTTTATTTTTGATTATCCTATTTCAAACAATGAAGTGGAAGAGGAAAAGACATATTTAAGCTTGAACTATGCTTTAGAGGAAGATTTAGATGGAGAAAAATGCTTAGCTATGGAAATTTTAGAGCATATGCTCCTTGAAACCTCAGCGGCACCATTGAAAAAAACTCTATTAGATGCGAAAATAGGCAAGGATGTATTTGGTAGCTTTAATGATGGTTTACTACAACCAATTTTTAATATTGTAGTTAAAAATTCAGATTTAAACAAAGTAGAAGACTTTAAAAAAGTCACCTTGGAAACTTTGAAGAAATTAGTTAAAAATGGTATTGATAAAAAAACTATAGAAGCTTCCATAAATATTAAGGAATTTGAATTAAGGGAAGAAGATTTTAGAAGCTATCCTAAGGGATTAATGTATAATATTAAAATTATGAGTAGTTGGCTTTACGGCGGACAGCCAAAATCTTTTCTTAGTTTTGAAAAACCTTTAAAAAATATTAAAAAAGCGCTAACTACTAATTATTTTGAGAATTTCATAAAATCCCAATTGCTAGATAATAAACATGCTGTTATGGTAGCAATAAAACCAATTAAAGGTTTATCGGAAATAAAAACTCAAGAGGAAAAAAGCAAACTTGAATTATTCAAATCTATTCTTAGCATAGATCAAATCGATGATATAAAAAAACAAACAGCGAAATTGAAGGAAAGGCAATCTACTGAGGATACTGCTAGTGATTTAGAAACCTTGCCTTTATTAGAATTAAAGGATATAAATAGGGATATTGAAAAACTTCCAATTCAGGTAGAAATGGAAGGGAAAATTAAAATACTTAAACATGAGTTATTCACAAATGGTATTTTTTATTTTAATTTATATTTTGATTCTTCAGTTTTAAAGGAGGAAGAATTATCATATATTTCTTTACTGCTTAGCTTACTTGGTAAGGTAAAGACTGAGAAATACACATATGAAGAACTATCAAATGAAATAAACACTTATACCGGAGGAATCGATTTTTATTCAAGAGGGTTTACCACAAATGGAAGTGAAGAATTTTTTCTTCCTAAGGTATTAGTTAAGGGTAAGGTAGTAGAGGCAAAACTTGAAAAATTGATAGAAATCATGAATCAAATTATGAATTTATCTAAGTTTGATGACAAAAACAGAATAAAGGAGATAGTTCAAGAGATAAGATCCGGTCTTGAAATGACCATATCACAAAGTGGTCATATGGTTGCACTTAATAGATTAAATTCTTATTTTTCCCCTTTAGGTAAATTCGAAGAAACTACAAAGGGCATAAGTTATTACAATACAATTTTAGATTTAGATATGAATTTTGACAGAGATTTTGAAAAGGTAAAAAATATTTTAATAGCCATTGCTAAAAAACTTTTCAATAAAAATAATTTGATAATATCTATAACTGGAGAAGGATACGATTATAAAGATTTAATGGATAAATCCTCCTTGTTATTTAATAATCTAAACGAAGAAGTCTTAAAAAGTTATAGCTCAATCTTTAAGGAAGAAGCTTTAAATGAAGCATTTATGACATCATCTAAAGTTCAATATGTTGCTAAAGGCTATAATTATAAAAAGCTAGGTTATAAGTATTCCGGGAGTTTAAGAGTTTTAAAAACTATATGTAGCTATGATTATCTTTGGAATAATATAAGGGTTTTAGGTGGAGCTTATGGTTGCGTAGCTTCGTTCCAAAGAAATGGCAATGTGTTATTTGCTTCCTATAGGGATCCCAATATAGAGGAAACAATAAATACATATATGGGATTATATAAATTTATTAAGGAGCTAAACCTAGACTCAAGACAGATACGGAAGTATATTATTGGAACAATAAGCGAAATGGATACACCTTTGACAGCTTCTATGAAAGGCGAAGAGGCTACTGCAAGATATATAAGTAAAGTATCTCATGAAGAGCTTCTAAAGGAAAGGGAAGAAATATTAAATACTTCTCTTGAAGATATAAGAGGATTAAAGGATATGATAGGAGCTTGCATGGATAAGAATTTTATATGTGTTTTAGGAAATGAAGAAAAAATTAATTTAAATAAGGAATTGTTCAAGAGTACTATAAATGTGTTTAAATAATAAAATTTAGAAGCAATAATTTTGATTCTAAGGGTTAATTTTAAAGCTGCAAAAATCAAAAGTACAATAAGTTTGAGTGCAAAATTACTATAATTTATGCACTCTTTCTATTTGGATTAAGTCAATTATTCATATCAAAATATAAACTAAATATAGGATGGTGAATATAAAAATGGAAGTAAGACCGAAATTAAAAATCTCTTATTCAATTTATGAAATAATAATGGAACTTATTAGTGTTATTGCTCTTCTTATAAATATTTGGTTGTTATTAAAATACTATAAGCTACTTCCCAATACAATACCTACCCACTTTAATGCTGCAGGTGTTGCTAATGGCTATGGCAGTAAAAGTTCAATATTTATACTCCCTATCATAGCTTTTATAATTTGCTTTTTTCTAACTATTTTGAGTTGGTTCCCCAATATATTTAATTATCCAAAGCCTATAACAGCGGAGAATGCAGATTATCAGTACAGAAGTGCTAGGCAATTGATGATTATCATGAAAACTGAAATTATAATTAGTTTTACTTATATTGAATGGACAAGCCTAAATGCTGCGTTAGGTAAGGCTAAGGGTTTGGGCTTATGGTTCCTTCCAATATTTTTAATAGCTATCTTTGGCACATTAGCAATCTATATAAGAAAAGCATTAAGATAGTTGAGGCCATAGTTTTTTTTATAATCAATACGGGAGGAATGTTATGAGATTATTAAGACCATCTATGGAATATAAACATCAAATTTTAGAATACAAAAAGGAATTTATTGAGGTTTGTGATGTTATGGCGGGTACATCATATTTACAAAGATATGATGTTTTTGAAGAATGGATGAAATTTGTTTGGGATAACGAAAAAGAGAGTACAAAGCAAACTGAAGTAACTGCTAGCGTGTTCTTAGCAATCAGGGAGGAGGATAATAAGTTAGTTGGTATTATAAATATCAGACATTCATTAAATGAATATTTATATAATTACGGTGGCAATATTGGATATAGTGTAAGAAAAATAGAACGCAGAAAAGGGTATGCTAAGGAAATGTTGAAAATCACATTGGATGAATGTAGAAAACTGGAAATAAGAAAAGTCTTAATTACATGTGACTCTGATAATATTGCTTCTGCAAAGACCATAAAATCTTGTGGTGGGATATTGGAAAATGAAGTTCTAAATGATGTTGATATATTAATTCAGCGATATTGGATTGAATTATCAGGATATATGAAAGTATGATTAATAAACATATTATTAAAAATATAATTATAGTTTTTACTATTTTGATTATATAGATACAAGGAATACAAAACATTTACAGCTGCAATGAATATGTATTTACTCTTCCAATGGAAAAGGGAGAGTATATATTAAATGTGGTTGCTAAGTGGGATGCTAACAACCATAATACAGCTACAATCTTTAGAGTTGAGATAAAATAAGATGAAGATGTATTGGAGAAAATAAAAAATTAAGTGAAAAACAATGGATAGAAATTAAAAAATCGATCTCTGTAGAATATGGTGAATTAAAAGGAGTGGTTTTCATTAAGAAAATAGAATAGCTAAAAATTTGATCATTAGGTTTTGCTTTATATGCAATAATATTAACCTTAACTGAGTCCCTTAAAGCTAAAATTACCGATAAATAGAGTTCAAGGAGAGACTTTAATAAATAACAAAATATTTACATTGTAATATTCCTAGATGTGTCACAGTCGTAAAATAATGTGCACAACCACTGATAAAAGGAGAATTTAACAAAACGCATAAATATAGATAAGGTGCTATAAGACAAATTATAGCATTTATTGATAGGATTGTAGAATGGAAGCTTGCTATACTATTACCACAAGGAGATGTTAAGAAATGGAATGGTTACAATCCTTAAATCATGCAATTAACTATATGGAGGATCACCTGACAGATAATATAACCTGTGAAGATGTTGCAGAGAATATTTATATCTCTAACTTCCATTTTCAAAGAACCTTTAATCTACTTACAGGGCTAACCGTTGGTGAGTATATTAGAAATCGACGTCTTTCACTCGCAGGTCAGGATTTACTAAAAGGAGGGGTAAAGGCTATTGATGTTGCATTAAAATATTGTTATGAAACACCTGAAAGTTTTTCCAAAGCCTTTAGTAGATTTCATGGAACAACACCTAATCAGGCGAAAAAGGAAGGAACTGTTTTAAAATCTTTCAATCGACTTGTCATAAAAGTTAAAATGGAAGGTGGTAATACTATGAATTACAAAATTATAAAAAAAGAAGCCATTAAGGTAGTGGCAAAGACAAGATTATTTTCAGATGAGACTTCTCAGGTGGAAATTCCAAAGTTTTGGAGTGAGTATTATGAAACAGATTTGACTAATAAAGTGTGTGGCATGATGGGAATCTGTATACAGGCTAAGGACGATAAAACGACTTGGGAATATGGAATTGGTTGTGAAGAACAGTTTACAAAAGAAATACCAGAAGGATTTCAAGTATTAGAAATTCCATCATATACATGGGCAATTTTTACTTGTGTGGGACTAATGCCAAAGTCAATTCAGAATATGTGGAAAAAGATCTATAGTGAGTGGCTTCCGCAGTCTGATTATGAACTTATTTCAGATTATGATATTGAGTATCGGAATTTGTCAACATAGTTGTCGCATTTCCTGATTTTTAGTTTTTCATGATGATGCCTTCAATATATACGGAAGCTCTTCTTCTTTTATTGGATTCAATGATACATATTTGGGCAGATTCCAATCCCTGATTTCTCCACTCCATCTTTCAGGATGAATTTCTTTTGCCATTGCATATACTTTTTTTCTATTCTCTATTATATTTTTATCC
>DATCIH010000036.1:0-24019 GCA_036507955.1 Clostridiaceae bacterium
GGAGAGCATCTGCCTTACAAGCAGAGGGTCATAGGTTCGAACCCTATTGTCCCCACCACATATGGCCCAGTGGCTCAGTTGGTTAGAGTGCTGCCCTGTCACGGCAGAGGTCGAGGGTTCGAGTCCCTTCTGGGTCGCCAACATATAGGATGGGGTGTCGCAATTTACTTTTAAGTAATGTTGTGACACCCCATCCTTCTTTTCCTATTTATCCCGGCTTTTTATATTTTTCTTAAGTCTTAAATCGTCACCATAAAATTTTGAGGCTTTAAAGTCTCCCAGTAGCCTTGAGGTAATCCTTTCAGAATAGCTATTCATAAGACCTTCTAAGGTAAAGTTAGTTGATATTAACATTCTTCTACCTAAGAGCAGCTTCTTATTAAGTAGATTGAAGAATTCTGTTTTAGAAAAGTCGCTAATTTGCTCCGTTCCTAGATCGTCAATTATTAAAAGATCACAGTTTAATAAGAGCTCTTCAGTATTCCTATCATTATTAAAGCGAACCTGTCTTAAATTTGCTATAAGATCTTCTGAGGTTCTATATACTACTAAAAAACCTTTATCTAAAAGTTCCTTCGCTATAGAGCAGGAAAGAAAGGTCTTACCAGTACCGGAGCTTCCATAAAATAGAAAATTATCACATCCAGTTTGGAAATCATTAATGAAGCTCCAACAAGCGGTGGTTATATCCTCCATGTTTTTCCTTGGACTTTTCTGGCCCTCGGTTTCCTTCTTCTGGGAGTATATAGATAAATCATAGCTATCAAAATTGTTTTTTCTCACCATATCAGCAAGATCAGAGTTTTTGTAATGAAGTTCAAGTAACTTTTGTTTATAGCAGGAGCAATGCAAAGTTCCTATATAACCTGTATCCTTACATTTATTACAATGGTATTTTATGCTGAGATAATCCATATGGAAGCCCCTTGAAACTAGTAGTTCAGACTTCTTAATCCTAAGCTCCAATATCTTCCCTTTTAAAATCGTTAGATATTCTTCAATATTTTCTATCCTTTTCAAAACAGATAAGGAGATTTCAACAGATAATTTTGCTATTTCATTTTCTATTTGAAATACTTCCGGTAGCTTTTTTTGAATTTCTTCCTTCCGTCGAAGTAATAACTCTTCTTCCTTGTCTCTCATTTTCTCATAAGCTTTTGATATTTCTCTTTGATAACCCTCTAACATTATAGCTCCTCATTTCTAAAACCTTATTTTTTTTCTTTATCTTCCCAGCCGAGAAGATCTTTTTCTAATTTGTCAAAATCATAGCTTCTTTGTTCATAATTATTGAAGGTACTCACTTTAGTCGTAGCAGGCTTTTTGTAAGCTGTTTTTTTAGGTTCCCTATTTATTACATCTTCAATATTTTTAATGCCTTCCTTGTGCCAGGTTGCCAGTATTGCATCTATGTATTTAAAATCTGCTTTATTTAATCTTTCAAAGCATATATCACAGGCTTTAAAGATAACCTCTAATGGAAGATTATAACTACTTATCCACTTAGTTAAAAGGTCTTCTTGAGGCTTCATTATTTCTCCATCTTTAATACCAAGATAATTTAGTATCCTTCTAAGCTTAACCCATTTTTCTTCATGTTTTTTTATATACATTTGAGCTTCTTCTATATTTGTAATTTTAGAATCCTGCCAGCTTAGGGCTATTTTTTCTATATATCTTGAGTCTGTTTTCCCTTTAGATACACAATATTGAATCAATAACAAAATCAGCTCTAAGGAAAAGCCCATATCCTTTTGCCAGCTTATATACATTGATATCTCCTTGGAGGAAAGAGGTCTACAAATAAGTTTCTCAATATCCTGAAGCATTCCTTTAATTGAGCTTTTATTAAGTTCTTCTAAAAGGTTAACACTGTTATCTTCTTTTAGGGAATCCTCACTAAGCTCCATGAATTGAATTTTAAGGTTTCCCATGTTATCTATAGGTACAAGTTTTATAACACCTTCATCATTCCAATAATTCCATGCATTTATTACATCTGTTTCCAGCATAGATAAATTGCTTGCCATTATTGTTGAATGAACTCCTATCTCACCGCTTACGCAATATTTAAGACCAAGTAGATATACCTTAACAAATTCACCTCGAGCCTTAAGCATATAGTTCTCTATAAAATAGTTGCTTACTGGTGTGAAATCTTGCTTTTTATTCTCAAACATAAAAGTACTAATAATGATCACTTCCTTGGGGCATTATTTAATAAGATTATAGCATAAAGTATTATGAATTTAATAGGTAAAAAAAGCCACCTGTTAAAATAACAAAGTGGCTTAAAAGTAATGCCCCCAAGTATGGGCGCACTATAAGTTATTTAAGATATACTTGTTTCTTCTGATACTATTTCAGGCCACTTGTCTAATAGCTCTTTATAGCTACTAATCAAAGTATCAAAGGTATTGTTCCAATCCTTTTTAAGTACATGCTCTCTACCATTTTTACCAAGTTCAATACGATAATCCTTATCTAAAATTAATCTTTCGCAGGCGGCATAATAATCTTCTTCATTTCTTGTTTCACAAGCTATTCCATTAAACCCATCTACAAGGTTTTCTGCCACGCCTCCTTCACTACAGGAGATTACAGGTAGGGCAGAAGCCATAGCCTCTAAGATAACAAAGCCTAAAGTTTCTGTACTAGAGGTAAACATGAATACATCTGATGAGGCATATCGCTTAGATAGGGGTATACCACTTAAAAAGCCAGTAAAGTCCATGTTAGGTAAAGCTTCCTCTTTAAGATCCTTCATCATAGGACCATCACCTACTAGAGTAAAGTGAATCTTGTCTGAATACTTCTTATTTAACTTTCTTGCAACGTTCATAAAGATATCTAAGTTTTTTTCCTTTGATATTCTCCCAACATAAAGAAATACTATTTTATCATCAACATTAAGAGATTTTCTTAGCTCAACGTCTCTAAAGGAGGGAGAAAAATTATCGGATTCTATGCCCCTACCCCATAAATCCAAATTTTTGAAGCCCTTTTCTTTTAATAAATTTAAGGTAGCCATAGAGGGACAATAATTAATATCACATTTACTATGGAACCATTTAAAATACTTCCAAGAAGTGCTTTTTAAAAAGTTCAATTTGTAATATCTTAAATAGTCAGGGAAATTAGTGTCATAGGCAGTAACCACAGGTAGCCTTGCAGATTTAGCATATTTAAGTCCACATAACCCTAAATTGAAGGGTGTTCCTGCGTGAATTATATCAGGTTTAAAAGCATCTAATTCCTTAGCTATGTAGAAATAATTTGGCAAAGAAAGTTTAATCTGTGGGTATAAAACAAACTTTACACTAATAAGTCTTTTTACTTTTTCTGTGGACTCCTCGTGATTTACAACCGGAGCAAAAATTCTATAATCTATAGAATTAGCATCCATATACTCTGCAAATTTACCTAAAGTCTTGGCAACTCCGTTTATTTGCGGTAAAAAGGTATCAGTAAATATAGCAACTTTCATAAAATACCCTTCCTTCTTATTACAATATCATGCAATACTAATTATAACAGTAAATTAACTAAATTATACATGAAATCTATTATTTTAAAACTATAAGTATTATATCATCTTTATAAGAAACCAGCAATAAATGTAAATAGGTGCAAAAAAACATTCTGTTGAGTAAAGTATAAAAGCTGAAATTATATATTTTTAGCAGGCTATTGTTGTATTATTAAAGCTCTAAGAGTATTATCAAGTTACGATTATGTATTATAATGTATAGGAGATAACTGTAAATATATCTAGTGATGTTGGTAGTAGTTATTCGAAATTATTATTAATGTTAGGGGGAGAGATTTTGCCTAAAATTGTACCAGAGATAAAGGGAGCTTTACGTTCCCATATGATAACTTTACCTGAGATTATCAATGAAGTCAGCGGGATAAAAATATTCGGTAAAATATTGAAATCCTTTCTGTTTACAACGGATGTTGCAATTATAAGAAATACTAATGCGGATGCAGTTATAGCAGTGTATCCTTTTACACCTCAGCCCATAATAACGGAAACTATTGTAATGGCAGCTGACGTCCCAGTATTTTGTGGGATAGGGGGAGGGATAACCACCGGAAGAAGAGTAGTTAACCTTGCTCTAGATGCAGAGTTTAAGGGTGCCATGGGGGTTGTAGTGAATTGTCCTACTCCTAACGAAGTTATAAAGAGGTTAAAGATAACTATAGACATACCAATTATAGTAACAATTGTATCTGAGTATGAGGATATTAGGGGAAGGATTGAGGCAGGTGCAACTATATTAAATGTATCTGGCGGGAAAAACACTGCTAGGTTAGTTAAGAAGATAAGAGATAAATACCCATCTATACCTATAATTGCCACGGGAGGGACGACTGATGCATCTATATTAGAAACCATTGAGGCAGGAGCAAACGGTATAACCTATACTCCACCTAATCCTGCAGAAATTTTGAAGGAAATAATGGATACCTACAGAGCTAAATATGAGAAAGATTATAATAAATAAGGGTATTTTTTATTTTAATTCTGGGTAAACTACCTTGGAGGTGATGCAGATGAGAAGTAGAAGAATTGATAATAGCATTGTGGCAGCGGTAAAAAATAATGATGAGCCAACAGCCATAAGAGAAGCACTGGCACTACTTTCCTTAAATGATTTTACAAAGGAAGATGACGTAGTTGTAATTACAGCTAATATGGTAAATGACAATAAGCCTGACAGAGGAGTAGTAGTTGGGCAGGAATCCTTAAGAGAAGTTATAAGATTCTTTAAGAATAGAAAGGTTAAAAGAATTGTAATAGCAGCAGGCTCTGGTGGTGGGCAAACCAAAGAGATATCTGATAATATTGGCTATGAAAAAATTTATAAGGAAGAGGGTTGCCAATTTATTGATTTAAATAAGGGACCATTTACAGAGTTAAATTTGGAAGGTAATATAATAAAGAGTACAAAAATTAATAGACTTATTGAGGAAGCTACGTTGATGGTCTCCTTCACACAGCTTAAATCACATGAAGAAGCTACTGTTTCAGGAGTTATAAAAAATATTGCCTTATCATGGCCACCCGCCGAGATACATGGTTATCCAAAGAAGAATTTAGGGATACATGAGGATCTTCACGACTTCATATTTAGGATGGCTAGTAGTATACCCATAGACTTATCTATATTGAGTCTTAGCCCTGCTATGGTAGGAACAGGTCCAAGTAAGGGGATAGCAAAGAGAAGCAATATGGTGTTGGCAAGCCTTGACCCTGTATCTTGCGATACGGTAGGAGCAGATTTGCTAGGGCTTAGACCTCAAGGGGTATCCTATTTATATAGGCTTATTAAAGCAGGTATCGGTGAAGGGAATATTAAAAACATTTCTATAAAGGGCTTAAAACTTATAGACATGGAAAAAGAGTTTTCTAAACTCGCTTACGGATTCGAATTTTCATTGAACGAGGAATGAGGAATTATCGTTAGTTCCGAAAAATGATGATTGTCAATTCCAGGGACATACCTGCCTAACGAACAAAAATTAACTAAAGATACAATCTCTACTTTCGAAAGTAGCAGACAATATCATTACAACAGATGCAGGTGTGTCTCTGTTCAGATTAGAAGGAATTAGGAATGATAGGTTATTTAGGGGGATGAGAATGAAAGGTGTTATCTGCTATTTTAGCGGAACTGGGAATACTAAATGGGTAGGAAATGAATTTTACAAACATTTTCAATATTATGGTGTAGAAATGGAAATTTTCAATATTGAAAGCAATAATCATCTGCATTTAAAAGGTAAGGATTTTATTATTATAGGTTCCCCCACATATATGGATTTGCCACCAGAGATTGTTTTGAATTTCATAAAGGCTTTACCAAATGTAGATAAGCTTAAAACCATGATATATACAACAGGTAGATCAAGAGTTTCTTCCACTGGAGAAACTATTAAGAGGGAACTTATAGCTAAAGGTTATGATGTAATAAGTCAAACCACCATTCCTATGGCAGATAATTTTTATTTCAAAAGGAAAAAGGTGCCTTCAGATAAGTTTATCGAAGAGTTAATGGTAAGAGCCAAGGATAAGATTAAGCTTATAACTGAAGACTTTTTAGTAGAAAAAAACAATGTTGAGAGAACAACGTTATTAAGGATTTACTTAGGAAGGATAAGAAAAAGTATATATACAAGTATTCTTCCTAGTATGTCTCATAAGATTACATCCGTTAAGGATTGTATAAAATGTGGTAATTGTCTTAGAAATTGTCCAAAGGGTAATATAACCTTTGAGAAGGGACATGCTGTTTTCCATAGCAATTGCATTATGTGTTTAAGGTGTATTTATATATGTCCTATAAATGGGATAAGATATAGGGGAAAGAAAATAAAACAGATTCAAAAAGATATTATAATGACCTTAGGATTAAGCTAAAAATTATTTAAGAGGTGGAATATGGCGGTAGGCGGAGATAACTGTAATAATTGCCCTGAGTTCATTAAGGGAAACTGCGATAAAAAGGCGGATAATTGTATGTGCAAAAGGTGTCCTAGAAATCTTGGCAAATGCTTAATAACTAGATATTGCTCTGAAACAGAATCAGTTCTTAACAATGTCTAATTAACTAATTAATGGTCAATATTAAATAAAAAGGTGGAATGTTTATGGATAACTTAGCTAAAAAGCTAGAGGAATTTAAAGAGTATAATAGGAAAATAGAATATTTAAATAGTGCTTCTTCGGTGCTATATTGGGATATGCGGGTTGGTATTCCTTCAAAAGGAGTTGCCTATAGAGGAGAAGTGTTAGCATTTCTTTCGGGTGAAACCTATAAGCTTCAGACTTCCTCCACTATGGAGGAATATATTAAATATTTTGAAGGTAAAAACTTAGATACTATAAATACTTCCATGGTGCAAAGAGCTAAAAAGAATTATAATCTTACCAAAAAAATACCTGAAAAAAGATACATTGAATATGTAGAGCTTACTTCAAATTCAGAAATAGCTTGGCAAGAGGCTAAGGAGAAATCTGATTTTAGCATATTTAAGCCATATTTAGAAAAGATAGTGGATTTTAATCGGGAGTTTATTAATTATTGGGGCTATGAAGTAAATAAATATGATACTCTATTAGACTTCTATGAGCCAGGTATAACTGTAGAAAAATTAGATAAGGTATTTACCGAGTTAAGAAGCGCTATAGTAGTTTTATTGGAAAAGATTAAGAAAAGTAGCGTTTCCCCTAGAACTGATTACTTTAATGAGAATTTTTCTAAGGTTTCCCAAGAAAGCTTCTCTAAATACATATTAGAAAAGATGGGATTTGATTTTGAAAAAGGAAGACTAGATGAAAGCGTCCATCCTTTTACAATTGAATTTAGCAACAAGGATGTAAGAATAACAACTAATTATCATGAAGATGATTTTAGAAGTGCTCTATTTGGAACCATACATGAAGGAGGCCACGCTATATATGAGCAGGCTATAGATGACAATCTAAAGGGAACCCTGCTAGGATCGGGGGCATCTATGGGTATTCATGAATCCCAATCCAGGTTCTATGAAAACATAATAGGCAGGAGTAAGGAGTTTTGGACTTACTTTTATATAGAAGCACAAAAGAGATTTCCTCAATTTAAAGGTGTCACATTAGAAGAATTTTATAAAGGGATAAATCATGTGGAGCCATCTTTAGTAAGAATAGAAGCGGATGAGCTAACTTATAGTCTTCATATTATCATAAGATATGAAATTGAGAAGGCTTTAATAAATGGAGAAATTGAAGTAACAGATCTTCCAAGGATTTGGGGAGAAAAATACAAGGAGTACCTAGGAGTTGAGCCGAAAAATGATAGTGAAGGGGTACTTCAAGATACCCATTGGGCAGGGGGAAGCTTTGGATATTTCCCAAGCTATGCCTTAGGCAATCTTTATGGAGCACAATTTTTAAATAAGATGTTAAAAGATATACCGGATAGCTTTGAAAGAATAGCTAATGGAGACCTTAAATTTCTTCAAGCTTGGCTTAAAGATAATATACATAATTATGGAGCAGTATATAAGCCTTCAGAAATAATTAAAAAAGTTACAGGGGAGGAACTTACAGCTAAATATTTTATAGAATATCTTAATAAAAAGTATTCCGAGATTTATAACATCTAGATTGCGCCTATGCTGGGCGCACAATTAAGGGAGGTTAAGCTATAAGCTAAACCTTCCTTTCAAATTTAACATATTTTAACAAGCCGTTTTCTCCAAAGGAATTAACTTCACCTTTAATTAAGGGCTTTATATATTGAAGCATTTTTTCATTAACATTGGTACCTTCTTCATTCATCCAATCCCTAGGTACATATTTTTCTTTGTTACAAACATCCTTAAGGGGAACAAGCTTACTTTTACATATGTAGGGTTTTTCAGACTTTCTATCTAAAGCTACCATATATCCAGAACTGCCCTTTGAAGCATATTTTACTGCCATTTTTCCAACAAACATAGCCTCATTCAAATCTGTTTTAGAGGCACAGTGCATAGCGCATCTTTGGCTTATACCAAGCTCAATAAATTTTGTCCTTTTATCTATATTGTTTATTATTAAATTTTGAAGATAAACTCCTATACCACCAAGCTGTGTATGACCAAATTGATCTCCTTTATCCTTTTCATTTTGAGTAGATAGGTAATCACCTTTATTATCCTTTAGCCCTTCTGAGGTTACTACTATAAGTTTATTATTTATACTATAAGCTTTTGCAACTTTATTTAAAAAATCCGTTTTCTCAAAGGGGATTTCTGGAATTAATATCAATTGATTAATATCATCTATACTATCTTTTATTATTCCAGTTGAAGCAGCAATCCATCCTGTATCTCTACCCATTACCTCAACTACCGCGATTGAACTGTTGTTATAGGTGTTTGTATCAAACCACATTTCCATAACTACGTTTGATGCATACTTGGCGCTACTCCCAAAGCCTGGGCAATGGTCCGTGACAACTAAATCGTTATCTATGGTTTTAGGGATACCTATTATTTTGATGTCATAATCTTTCAATTTGCCATATTCATATAGCTTGCTAGCCGCATCCATGGAATCATTTCCACCTATATAAAAAAAATACTTAATATTAAATTCTCTAAAAATTTCAAATAATAATTCATATTCCAAAGGGTCTTCTTTAAAATCCTTTAGTTTATACCTGCAAGAGCCTAAAGCTGAAGAAGGTAAATATTTCATTCCCTTTAAGGTTTTTTTGTTTACTTTACCCACATCAAATATTTTCCTTGATAATATTCCTTCTGTTCCATAGACACCAGCATAGGCAATGCCATTACTAAGTTTTAAAAATTCAGTTATTACTCCATAGGCGGACGAATTTATTACTGTTGTTGGCCCACCAGATTGAGCAACTAAACAATTTCCTGCTAAAAGTTTCATTGGCTCACCTCCGTTTTATTAATAAAATTAGAATACTACAAATTAGCTTAAATTTATAGGTATTATTTTTGAATAATATCAAATACTAAATTAGTAAAGGATATTATCAATTGCATTAGCATAAATTAATATGTGAACTTTTTTAGGGAGGAATATAATGTTAGAGATAGAGACGATGAAAGTGGCTAATAGTTGCTTAGGGTATGAATCTTATAAAAAGGATTTTACAATTGCCCTTTGTGATAACAATAGTAATTCTAATAGTTGTAATAGTTGCCATCATTTAAAAAATGATAAATGTGAAAGATATTTATTTGATAAAATAACCTGTAGGCAATATATTTAATTTAGATAATGATACAAGCCCCATATGCTTGTATCATTATTTTATTGTAAAATTTAATATTATTCATAAAAAATGAATTAATGCTTTCACTATATATGCAATTTAAAATAAATTTTCACTTAAAATTTCCACTTTTCATTGTTAAAAATTAGATTAAGTGATAAAATATAAATTACTATCAAAAACAGAGGATTTCTATCTCATTAGGATTAGAAATTAGGCATTTAATTTTCATTTGTTTTTTTATCTATTAACTAATAATTGCAAGGTATGAATAAAGCTTGCCTCAGGTACTAATTATTACTGTATAAAACATACTGATAATTGTATAATTATAAGGTATAATAATAAAACTTAAGATGAGTATAGATTTTTAATAAGAAATTATAGGGGGCAATCAAATGCATAAAAAGTTATTTATTCCAGGACCAGTTGAGGTAAGCCAGGATGTATTAGAAAAGATGGGGACTCCAATGATCGGGCATAGGGGGAAGGATGCATCATTACTTCAAAGAGGTATCAGTGATAAGCTACGAGTTGTTTTTCATACTAAGGAGGAAATATTGATTTCTACTTCTTCTGGAAGCGGACTTATGGAGGGAGCTATCAGATCCTGCACAGCTAAAAAGGCAGCAGTATTTTCTATAGGAGCTTTCGGTAAAAGATGGTATGAGATGGCTAAGTTTAACAATGTTCCTGCAGATTTATTTGAGGTAGAATCCGGAAAGGCTACATCTGCTGAGGACGTTGACAAGGTTTTAGCAACAGGAGATTATGATCTAATAACAATAACTCATAATGAGACAGCAACAGGAGTTATGAATCCCTTAGAGGATTTATCAAAGGTTATTAAAAAGTATCCAGATGTAATTTGGTGCGTTGATTCAGTTAGCTCAATGGCAGGTACATTAATTGAAGTGGATAAGCTTGGAATAGACATATGTATAACTTCAAGTCAAAAGGCATTAGGACTTCCTCCAGGAATGGCAGTTTGTTCTTTTTCCCAAAAAGCTGTGGAAAGAGCTAAAACTGTTCCCTTCAGAGGCTTTTATTTAGATTTGCTAGCTCTTTATAATTTCGTTCAAAAAAAAGATTACCAATATCCATCTACTCCTTCACTTTCCCATATGTTTGCACTTGATTATCAATTAGATAAAATATTAAAAGAGGGAATTGAAGTAAGATATGAAAGACATATAAAGATGGCTGAGCTCGTAAGAAGCTGGGCAAGAAAGTATTTTGCTATATTTGGGGATGAAAGATATCTTTCAAATACAGTAACCTGTATTTCTAATACAAGAGGAATTGATATCTCTGCATTAAATAAAGAATTAGGAAACAGAGGGATGCAGCTTGCAAATGGTTATGGCCCATTAAAGGATAAAACCTTTAGGATAGCTCACATGGCAGATTGTAGCATAGAAGATATTGAAGAGTTACTTAAAAATATAAACGAAATATTAGGCTTAAGTTAATATAAGGGGGGATTATCATGGTACGAATACTTGTAACTGACGGCATGGAGCAGTCAGCAATAGATAGTCTTAAAACAAAGGGCTTTGAGGTTGTAGAACAATTTTATGATGCTAATGTTTTAGGAGATGAGCTTAAAAACTTTGATGTACTAGTTGTAAGGTCTGCGACTAAGGTTAAAAAGCCGATCATAGATCAGGTAGCAGAAAGTGGAAGATTAAAGTTAATAATTAGAGGTGGCGTAGGAGTTGACAACATAGATATTGCTTATGCTATTGAAAATGGTATAAAGGTTAACAACACTCCAAATGCTAGCAGTGCTTCAGTTGCAGAGCTCGCTATAGGACATATGTTTGCAGTAGCAAGATTTATAAATATAGCTAATGTTGCTATGCGACAAGGGAAATGGGATAAGAAAAGATATGAAGGTATCGAGCTTGGTGGTAAAACCTTGGGTTTAATAGGCTTTGGAAGAATCTCCAGGGAAGTTGCAAAAAAAGCATCAGCTCTTGGTATGAAAATAATTTATACAGATATAATAGGTAAGGTAGAAGGCTATGAGGATTATCAATATTGCAGCTTAAAGGAGCTTTTGACCAAAGCAGATTTCGTTTCTTTACATATTCCTTTAGATAAGGATAAGGGCGCCGTAATTGGAGCAAAAGAAATAGAAATTATGAAAGATGGCGCAATTATAATAAATTGTGCTAGGGGCGGAGTAGTTTCAGAGAGTGCATTACTTGATGCTCTAAATAGTGGCAAACTTGCTGGTGCAGGTATTGATGTATTTGATGAGGAGCCAACAAGAAACGAAGAGCTTGTAAATCATCCAAGGGTTTCAGTAACTCCACATATTGGAGCAGCAACAGTAGAAGCCCAAACTAGGATAGGTGAAGAAATAGTAGGAATTATAGTAGACTTTTTCGATTAATATATACAGGAGGACAATTTATGGCAGTGATAAAACCCTTCAGAGCGGTGAGACCAATTGTAGAGCTTGCAGTTAAGGTTGCTGCACTTCCTTATGATGTTATGAACTCTAAGGAAGCAAAGGAAATGGTAAAAGGAAATCCATATTCTTTTCTACACGTGGACAAACCTGAAATAGATATGGAAGACGGGGTTAACATATATGATAAATCTGTCTATGAGGGAGCAAGAAAATATCTTGATCGTCTTATAGAAGAAGGCACTCTTATTATGGAGGATAAACCAAAACTTTATATATATAGACAAATAATGAAAGGTAGAGCTCAGACTGGGATTGTGGCCTGTGCCTCCATTGATGACTATCTTAACAATAAAATTAAAAAGCATGAAAATACAATTGCTGCAAAGGAAACAGATAGAATAAATCATGTTACCTATTGCGATGCTCAAACTGGCCCTATATTTTTAACTTACAGGAGTGTAGATGAAATAAATGAAATAGTTAGCCTTCAGACAAGGTCAACTCCTGTTTATGATTTTAAATCAGAGGATGGGGTTTCTCAGATTGTTTGGGTTATTGAAGAGGATGAAGTTATAGATAGACTTACCACCCTATTTTTAGGGGTTGAGAATATGTACATAGCAGACGGGCATCACAGAGCTAATTCTGCGGTAAGAGTAGGACTTAAGAAAAGAAAAGCGATGACTACTTTCACTGGAGAAGAAGAGTTCAATTACTTTTTAACTGTTATATTTCCTGACAAGGATTTATATATCATGGATTACAACAGAGTTGTAAGTGATCTTAATGGTTTATCCCAGGAGGAATATTTGCAGAAGATATCCGAAAGTTTTGATGTTAGGGAATTTTCAGAGCCCGGGTCCTGTAAACCAGATTCTAAGTATACTTACGGAATGTTTATGGATGGGAAATGGTATATTCTTCGGGCAAAGGAAGGGACTTATAGTCTTATTGATCCTGTTGCAGGCCTTGATGTTTCAATATTGCAGGATAATTTGCTAGGACCAATTTTAGGTATAAAGGATCCAAGAACTGATGATAGAATTGATTTTGTAGGCGGAATTAGAGGACTTCATGGATTAGAAAAAAGAGTTAAGGAAGGTATGAAATTAGCCTTTGCCTTATATCCTCCAACAATAAAGGAATTAATGGACATAGCAGATATTGGAGAAATAATGCCTCCTAAATCTACTTGGTTTGAGCCCAAGCTAAGAAGCGGGCTATTTATACATAAGATAGGGTAGACGGCAAGAAAACAAGGGTCATATTAGAGAAGAGATTAATTTCTGTTTTCTATATGGCCTTTTTGTTATATATTGATACTAAGCAAATTTACGAGGAGTGAAAAAAATGGATAGTAAGAAACCGTTTATAAGAGTTAATGCTATTAACAATATTAAAGCTAGAATTTTAGAGGGATTTGGTGGGGAAGAACAATGCATAAACTTAACTGCTTCTCCATCTGACGTAACATATGAAGCAATAAGCAGTGATAATTCATTGTTAAAGGTTTTAATAAAGGATAATATCCTAAATATAATTCCTATTGCTAAGGGGATTGTTACTGTAACTATAATTGCTTCTAGAGACGGATATATCCAAGCTAAGGATAGCTTAGATATCGATATTTCTAGATATGTAGAAAGTGGAGAATATAAATATAAAAACATTACTATACCTGGAGGAGGCTTTGTTACAGGTTTCCTTTTTCACCCCAGCGTCCCTGATATTTTATATTGCAGAACAGATATCGGAGGCAATTACAGATACGATTTTAAGAAGGAAGTTTGGATATCACTTATAGATCATGCGACAGACCCTAATAAATGGGAGACTTACCCTTTAAGCATCGCCTTAGATAAAAATAATCAAAGCTATATTTATTCAATGGTAGGTGAGGGAGCTGTTAGCAAGATCGCCTTTTCAGAAAACTATGGTGAAAATTGGACTTATTTGAATACTCCAGTAATAGATGGAAAGGGGAATACTGTACGAATACATGGAAATTGTCCTGGCCGCTCGACGGATGAGAGATTAGTGGTGGACCCAAATGCACCAGACACTCTTTATATGGCTACTACACAGGATGGTTTGTGGAAGACTGAGGATAGATGTAATACTTGGACAAAATTAAACGTAGCCTATCCAAATAAAAAAGGAGAAACTGATTTTGCTTTTGTTATGATTGATGAAAAAAGTGGTAGCCTAGGTGTACCCTCAAAGATAATTATAGCTGCGACTAATGGAAGAGAAGGCTCCACTGGTGGTAATGTTAGAGGCCCAAGTATTTACATAAGTTGTGATGGAGGCAATAGCTTTCAAGTATTAAAAGGAGCACCACAGCCAGTACTAGGTGGGCCAAAAGATTATCCTGGCTATGTTGGACAACGGGCCGTTTTCGATGAGAAATATCTATATATTACCTACGCAGCTTATAACGTAGGATGGTCAAATTGGTATAGTTATGGTTGTGATTTAGGGAAATGCTATGATGGTGCAGTCTATCGCTTTGAGATAACTACTAATGGAGAGGTAGTAGAAGCACTGGATATAACTCCTACAAATAAAGATTTTAGGGATTCTGAAGCTATAGATAGAAGACTTGACTATGGAATGGGGGGTATAGGTATAGATAAGCAAAGGGAAGGTACTCTTATATGCTCAACTATAACCTCCAAACCTGATACTATTTATAGATCAACAGACTATGGCTTAACCTGGAAGAGCATAATGTCAGGGCTTAAGGTTGGAAAAATAGATTTTAAGGTATCCTATCAGAAGGCTAAATATAGTGGTAATGATTCCTGTGTACACTGGATGTCGGATGTTAAGATAAATCCCTTCGATAGTGATATGGCATTTTTTAATACTGGAATAGGAATATTTATGACCAAAAATTTAACTCATGCAGATCAGGAGGGGGAGATAAATTGGGTTACTGCAAGTGAAGGTGTGGAAGAGACAGTCCATTTAAATATATACAGTCCTCCTATAGGAGAAGCTAAGCTTATTGATATAGTTGGAGATTATGGTGGCTTTGTATTTAAGGATTTAGACACATGTGCGGAAAATACCATAGCAAATTCTAAGGGAGATAGATGGATAACAATGATGAATGCAGATTATCCGGATAGCAATCCTATGGTAATAGTTACAACCCCTAGAGGAAATTGGACAGGACACACTAAGGGTGGACTTATTATTACAAGTGACCAAGGGGAAAATTGGGAGCAGCTTAAAGATCCAATAGGTATTTCCGAGGAAATAGATGAGTTAATATTAAATATTAAAAAGCCAAATGTTACCTCTGGATGGGTAGCAATATCTCAAGAGGGGGAAACAATTATTTGGGCTGTGGGACAGAATATTAGTGCTACAAGCTTGGTATATACAACGAATCATGGAGATGATTGGAGTAAATCAATGGTTTATGATCTAGAAGGTAAGCTTATTACGGATTCGGACATACCAATAAAGGTAATGGCGGATAGGGAGGATCCTAATATTTTTTACGGCTTTGGAAAGAAGTTAAAAGGCGCCAGCTTTTATGTAAGCTCTGATAAGGGAATTTCCTTTAATCAGCTTCAACCCCCAAAAGGTTTTCCTGAGCTCACTTTGTCTGGGATTGACAGTAACATGCCTTATGAGATAAGGGTCGAAAAGGGAGTTATTTGGATTGCTTTAGTTGATGAGGGCTTATGGAGGATTACCTTTGATAAAAAAGATAAACTTTTCTTTGGGCACAGGGTTTCCTTAACAGGAGATATAATTAACAGGGTTGGGTTTGGTAAAAAGGGTATAGATTATCATACAAAGATGATATACACCAGTGGAACGATCCAAGGCAAGTATGGCTTTTATAGATCGATGGATGGAGGAGTTAACTGGAAAAGAATTAATGATGATAAACACCAATATGGAGATATTCGTTCAATCACTGGGGATCCTAGAGTATTTGGCAGAATTTACGTGGCAACAGGTACCAGAGGAGTCCTATATGGTGACACTATTTGGAGGGAAGAAATCTAATTTAAGGAGTTATTAGGGGGCATGCATTTAGCGTACTCCCTACTCCATTATCCCATTACTCCTATTCCCCTATAATTTGCACAATCTTTTCGCATAGTTTATGAGTTTTATAAGAATCCTCAAAAGAAGGGTCAGGTGTCTTATTGTTTTCAATGCAGTAAATAAAGTGATCTATTATTTGGTAAAAGCCCCTTTTGTATAAGGTGTTATCCCAGTCCCCAAAACCAGTTACAGTTTTGGTTTTATCAGTGTAGCATGTAGTTTCAGCGAAATTATTCACCACATATTTATTTTCCGGAGTCATATACTCAATAGTTTCTTCAGTAACACCACTATTTCTGTTCATTATACCTATAGACGTGTTTCCCTCTCCCTTGAGCTGAAGAACTAAATTATGTAGTAGGTTATCCTTTTTTGAGAAAGAAACCTTAACATCTAGAACCTCTGTGCCCATTAAAAACCGTAGGGTATCCACAACATGAATAAAGTCCTCAACCACAAATCTCCTAACATTATCAGGTAGCTTATATCTGTTTTTTTGTATTATTATAAGATCAGCTCTACCTTTATCTTTTAAAGCTCTAATCATAGGAGAAAATCTTCTGTTAAAACCAACCATAACAATCTTCCCGGACTTTTCACTAAGTTCTTTTATTATTGAGGTTTCTTCAAAGTTCATAGATATGGGTTTGTCTATATATAAATTTATACCGGCGGTTAGAAGCTTCTGGGCAGTTTCAAAATGTGCATCTGTGGTAGTGCTTATAAAAGCAGCCTCAATACCAGAGCCTATAAGAGAATCTAAATTGTCATAGCCTTCCTTTATTCTATATTTTCCTTTAAGCATATGTAAGGTTTCAATATTTCGGGTGCATAATACCAGCTCTGTATTTTCTCTTTGAGATAAAACGGGTAAGTATCCTTTTTTAGCAATATCTCCAAGGCCAACAATCCCAACTTTCATAACAGTTCACTCCTTTAGTGGATAATTATAGCAATATCTCTATTATAACATTAATAACAGGGCTTACTTGTGTAAACAAATTAAATAAGTTAAATAATATAATATTTATTGAAATATTTTGTTAAAATGAGGTATACTAAATGGGTGTAAGCCTTTAAATGTAACAAATTATAATTTTTGGGGGAATATAATGAATTTATGGAGAGATTTAAAAATAGGTACAAAAATTAGAATATCCTTTGGGTTACTGTCTTTAGTTATAATCTCAGTAGGTGGCTTGGGTCTTTATAACATGTATAAGATTAAGAGTCTATATAAGAATGGGAGCTTATCGGCTATAGATTATACTAAAGCAAATATTACCTTTAATAATTCAGTAATAATTATTATTGTTATAACAATTTTAGGTATAACAATTGGACAACTAATAAGTCTGACGCTAAGAGTATCTTTATTAAAGCCAATAAAAAAGGTTCTGTCTTATGCTGAAAGCTTAGGGGAAGGTGATCTTTCTAAGTCAGAGGATGAATATGGTAAGGATGAAATCGGATTTCTTGGAAAAGCATTAAATCAATCCGGCCATAATATGAGAAAACTTGTTCACGCATTAGTTGAAAGCACTGATCAAATAGGAGCCTCCAGTCAAGAGATTTCCACAACAACAGAGATGATAGCTCGTGAAATGGAGACAATAAAGGAAAGAGGCTTTCAGATATCTAAAGAAGCCATGAATTTAAGTGCCATAACAGAAGAAATAAGTGCTTCTACTGAGGAAATTGAAGCTACAATAAATCAAATATCTAATAAAGCTGATTTTGCTTTTCAATCCTCTAAGGAAATAAAAGATAGAGCTATGGGAATAAAGCTTTCTGCACAAAAAGATATAGATATTGGTAATAAAATGTATGAAGAAAACTCCAAAAATATTTTAGGGGCAATTGAAAAAGGTAAGGTTGTTAGTCGCGTTAAAGAAATGACAGAAATAATTGGGGAGATTGCGTCTCAAACTAATCTTCTTGCTTTAAATGCAGCTATAGAGGCAGCAAGAGCGGGTGAGCATGGAAGAGGCTTTGCTGTTGTAGCTGAGGAAGTACGAAAGCTGGCAGAGCAATCAGCAGAAACCGCCGCTGGTATAAATGAGGTAGTAAGTCAGGTGGAGGATGCAATTAAAGATCTATCGGACAGTGGGTATAAAGTTCTTGATTATATATTTAAAAATGTCAAACCAAGCTATGAGCTATTAAAAACTACAGGGATACAATATGAAAAGGATTCAGAGTTTATTAGCGGTATCTCCGAAGAAATAGCAATAGCTGCAAAAGAAATGAATGAAACAATAGAGCAGGTTAATTCGGCGGTTCAAGATGTTACAGCCACTGCGGTAAGCTCAGCTAGTGGATCAGAGGATATCAAGGATAGAATAAGTCAGGTATCTGATGCCATAGTTAAAGTTGCTAAAAAAGTTTCAGATGAAAGTAAATTAGTAGCTAATTTAGATAGTACAGTGCATAGGTTTACAATATAAGCTGAAGGATAATTAGGTAAAAAAAAGAGGTTTATATTGGCTATACGTATTATACCTATATTGGAAAAGATAGCTGACTTTAGTAATTTGAAAGCGATTTATATTGCTTTCAAATTTTTTCTTTAAAAAATAGGGGGAAATCATGAACAAATCAACAAAAAAATTAGTATTAAGCAGTCTATTTTTAGCTCTAGCAATTGTTTTTCAGTTTATGGGGAAGTCTCTACCAACTGTGAGTCAATTATTTGTAGGTCCAATTGTTAATGCCCTACTTCTAATGACTTTGGTAGTCTGTGATATAGGCTGGGGAATTGTAGTTGGATGACTTACACCAATACTCGCCTGGTCACTCGGCCAACTTCCTGCACCCTTTGGACCCTTTATCCCTTTTATAGCTATAGGAAATGCTATATATATTGTAGTATTCTATTTGATAGCAAGGGATAAGAAGAAGGGAACATATTTTTTAAGTGGAAAGGAAAGCTATAAAGGAATACTTGCAGTACTAATTTCTGCTATTTGTAAATTCTTATTTCTTTATATATCTGCATCTAAGCTTATTAAGCTGCTAAGCCTTCCTATAAAGCCTCAAATAGCAAACAAACTCATAACAGCTATGGGCTTATTTCAGCTCATTACAGCCATCCTTGGCGGAATACTTGCTATTCTAGTTTTAAAGCTATTAAAAAAACGAAGACAATTATAAAAAAGTGACAAAAAGGAGTTTTATATGCGAACCGAAAAGCAAATGTTTGATTTAATACTGGGCTTTGCAAATAGAGATAACCGAGTTAGAGCTGTTTATATGAATGGTTCTCGATCAAATCCAAAGGCTAAAAAGGATATTTTTCAGGATTATGACATTGTTTATGTGGTTACGGAAATAGCATCCTTTCTGAGCGAGGGGGCTTGGATAAACGTTTTTGGCGAGCCAATTATTTTCCAGGAACCTGATAAGCTTGATAAAATGCAAGGAAGGGCTGTGGATTTTAAAAATAGTTATACGTATTTAATGCAATTTATAGATGGAAATAGAATTGACTTGCATATTCAGACTAGAGAGGTGCTAATTAAACAATACGCAGCCGATAAGCTAACTGTTCCACTACTTGATAAAGACAACTGTTTACCACAAATTCCAGCTCCTTCTGACAAGGATTATTGGATTAAAAGACCTACTTATGGACAATATTTTAGCCGATGCAATAATTTCTGGTGGGTAGCACCATACTGTGCAAAAGGACTTTGGAGGCAAGAAATCCTTTTTACAATAGAAGTAATTAATAGTTATGTGCGACAAGAATTATTAACCATGCTATGTTGGTACGTAGGCATTCAAACAGATTTTAAAGTAAGTATTGGAAAAGCAAACAAATATTTAAAAGAATATCTAGATTTGGATGTATGGACTAGATTGATGAAGACCTTTAATATGGGTGATTACGATTCTTCTTGGAAGGCATTGATAACAACTTGTGAATTGTTTGCAGAGATTGCACCTAAGGTAGGCAAAATTCTTGAATATGAATATAATTGTGATGAAGCCCAAAGAAGTTTTGCGTTTATAAAGCATATAAAGGAATTACCAAAGAATGCCACAGAAATTTACTAGCTAGATTTTATGAAAATAAACATAAAATATATATTTGGTTAAGTAACTGATGATGATATATAATGGTGGTAGTTTTTTTATTATAGTTTTCAAGGAGAGATAAAATATGCCACAACATTCATTGTCAAGAACAGAGCTTCTTATAGGAAAAGAAGCCTTAGATAAATTAAAAGATAGCAAAGTAATTATTTTTGGAATCGGTGGGGTAGGGGGTTATACTTTAGAGGCTATAGCAAGAGCTGGGGTTGGAAAGTTAGTACTTATAGATGATGACACTGTGTGTCTAACTAACATAAATCGGCAGATCCATGCAACCTTTAAAACTATCAGTAGACCTAAGGTAGAGGTAGCCAGGGACAGGGTTTTAGAGATAAATCCGAAGTGTGAGGTTATAATACATCAGACCTTTGTTACACCTGAAAATCTTTCTACTGTGCTAGATTTAGATACGGATTATGTTGTAGATGCTTTAGACACAATAACTGCAAAAATAGCTATAGTACTGTTTTGCAAAGAACATGGTATAAAAGTTATTAGCTGTATGGGAACAGGAAATAAGATGGATCCTACTATGTTTAGAATAGCTGACATATCTAAAACTAAGATATGCCCTTTAGCTAGGGTTATGAGGTGTGAGCTTAGGAAAAGAGGAATTAATAACCTAAAGGTACTATACTCTGAGGAACTTCCAATGAACCCAAAATCAGATGAAGTTATAACCTGCAAGGAAGGATGCGTATGCACCGGAGGCAGTAGCGGGAAATGCGCTTTAAAGAGGCAGATCCCCGCAAGTAATTCTTTTGTTCCTCCAGTTGCTGGACTAATTATAGGGGGCGAAGTTATTAAAGATCTGATTGGTTTTGCAGATAAGCATAAAGAGCGGGATAAACATTAAGAGAAGACATAAGCTCATAATATTCACTTAAGGCAGTAGAATTTTCACTGCCTGTTTTTATTGCTCTAATCATTAGATTTTTTGGCGTTTCTAACGGAGAGATGTATTCTATAGGAGTTACCTCGTAGCCATATGCCTCAAGTAGTAAACATCTTAGGCCATCCGTTAAAACATCCGCAAGTCTAGTTTTAAATATTCCATGCTTAAGTATGTTTTTAAAAGGAGCATAGGAGTATTGACCGAGTAGTTCCTTTTGGCAGCAAGGCACAGCAATTATTAGCTCTGAGGATAATTTTATTCCAAGGGCTAAGGCCATATCTGTGGCGGTATCGCAGGCATGAAGGGATATCACTAGGTTTATTTGTCCCTTGGGTTTATAGTCATTTATGTCTATTGCAAGAAACTCCATATTTCTATAATCAAGATTTGAGGCCATTTTTTTAGCTGTAGTGATAACTGTTTCAGAACGGTCTATTCCAATAAAGTGGCATTTCCTTTTCTTTTCTTCTGTAAGATAATAATTAAGTACAAAGGAAAGATAGGATTTCCCACAACCACAATCTAAAATATTTATAGTTTTATTTGTAGGAAGCTTATTTAGCAGATCATCAATAAGCTCTACGTAATGATCAATTTGATTGTATTTTCTTATTTTGTCATTTTTTATTTTGCCATCAAAGGACATGATACCTATTTCCTTTAATAATGTATCAGCCTTTCCTATCTTAATATAATAATTTCTTGAAAGAAGAGTGGAGGTTTCAGGAACTTTATCTGCCTCCAAAGTTAAATTCTTTTCTTTATTTGTAATCATCTTTACATTTTTCTTATCACCTATTATTGTTACACTTTCAGTTCTATCCTTATAGGTTAAAGTAATAGAATCATACATTTCACATTCTAATAGAATATTTTGAAAAAGGTTATCTATTGTTAATAATTTTATTGAACCTAAATAATTATAACTAATACTTCCATTTTTGAAATTACCTATACCCTTAAAGCTTTTTAGACCAGTAGTAAATATCACCTCAATACCTGTGAATATAGAACTGTTTTCCATAAATCTGCCTTCTAGACCAGTTAAAAACAATTTTAGTTTATTAATGCTTTGTTTATCCATAATCTTCTCCTTTAAAAGAAATTAGTAGAGTTTTCTTGAAATATCCATAATACCAATATATATTTTTATATGAAGATATACAAGAGCAGGTAGTAAGTTCATATTTTTGATATAATATAATTATGGGATGCTAGGAGATGTTAAAGTGAAGGATGAATTATCTGTGCAAATTGAAAAGGTAAAAGGGTCTAAGGAAGAGTATATATTAAAAGATGGAAATTTCATAACAATAGGGAGAATATTTATTCAAGAGGTATCTACTAAAAATAGTTCCTGCAGTATTAAACTCAATTTTTATAAAACGTCAGATGATAGTTATGACTTATTAAAACAAGCTTTAAGACTAATATTAAAAAAAGTATTTGATAACATGGGGTTAAATAAAGTAAATATTTTTACAGAGGAAGATATAAACGCCAATTCATTTTTTGACTTAGGCTTTATTTTGGAAGGAATTCTGTGGGAAAATATTATTGATGCTGGAGAATATAAAGCGGAGCTTGTGTTTGGTATACTAAATAGTTATTTTAAATCGATGGAGAGGGATAGAAGCTTTAAATTACAAAGTAAAAACATATATATTAAAATATTTACACCTGGTGATACTAAGGAACTTTTAGATTATTACATAAGAAATAGTGGGCATCTTAAAAAATTCGAGCCAACTCGCGATGAAAGATTTTATACTCTACAGGTTCAAAGAAGAGGGATACTTGAGAGCTATAAACAATTTTTATCAGGAGGAACTTTTAATATGGGGATTTATAAGGATGAAAAGCTTATTGGGAAGATACAGCTTTCGGGTATAGTAATGGGGGTATTTAAAAATGCCTTTATAGGTTATTCTATGGATCAGAGGGAACAAGGAAAGGGGTATATGAAGGAAGCTTTAAATGTGATTTCTGAATATGCATTTACAGAGCTCGGGCTTCATAGACTGGAGGCGTCCACGCTGCTAGACAATTTAAAATCCCAAAGAGTGTTAAAAAGTTGCGGCTTCACTGAATTTGGAATAAGTGAGAAATATCTATTTATAGATGGGCAGTGGCGAGACCATAAGATATTCTACAGGTTGAAAGAAAATTGAAAAAAGATTTTTATAATAACTGTTGACAAAGCTTTGTATAAATGATAATATATAAAAGCTGTCACTAAATGAAGGCAGTAATAATCTGTAGCACAGCAATTAAAAGTTATGCGAACAGAATGGTCATTGAAAATTAAACAGAGGAAAATAAACTAAACCAGCAATTCAGCATAGGTTAAATAAGATATTTATTATGTTGAGAGTTTTAATAGCGAATCTTAATTAGGAAACTAAGAAAGACGTTAAAAGTAAAGAGCAAAGTCAAGCTTTGTTGAAGCAACTAAGAAACTTGAATAAGAGGTTAGCGACTGTATAAGTTGCGAAGCAACTTAGGAAAAGTTCCGAAGGAACTTTTAAATTGAGAGTTTGATCCTGGCTCAGGACGAACGCTGGCGGCGTGCCTAACACATGCAAGTCGAGCGAGAATCTCTTCGGAGGTTCTAGCGGCGGACGGGTGAGTAACACGTGGGTAACCTGCCTCATAGAGGGGGATAGCCTCCCGAAAGGGAGATTAATACCGCATAATTTGTCTCCGGCGCATGCCGGAGTCAGTAAAGGAGTAATCCGCTATGAGATG
>DATCIH010000037.1:0-28863 GCA_036507955.1 Clostridiaceae bacterium
AATATTATTACGTAGTATAACAGTAACACAAATAGAAGGATATAAGTCCTTTTTAATTTTAATATACTTCACGTTTTATCTAATAAATCATCCTTTGTACCCTATTTGAAAGAACAAAATATTTAACTTATTTAGTGGGAACTATATCTTTGAAGGGAGCTTTTATCCAACCATGATTATTTAAGTTATAGGAGGAAGGTATCACGACTTCATACCAAATTTCCTCTTCGATATTGTTAAAGCTTACTCTAGCAGTAGTCAGAAGTTTTACAGTGCTACCTTTATAAACCTTAGATAATTTTATTGAATTAGAAATTGGTGACATATATAGCTCTGCGGTTTCTGCCATTTGTAAAGAGGTGTTAAACTCTTCCTTGAAGATTATGTTGATATTCCCTGATAACCTGTCATTTTCAACTAAGTTCTTTTTTAAAAGGGCATTATTTTTATTTAGTCTTAATATTTGTTTTCTCATGTCATATATCTTATTTTGGTCATAATAGTATATTAAAAAAGAAAAAATTAAAATTAAAATAAATAATATTATATATATCAATTTATAACCTCTTAAATAGATGTTCCAATATAGTATATTAATCTTTAGTTAAAAGGTTACCATTTTCTAATAATAATTTTATTTCTTCATATTTATAAAAGTAATAATCAGCATTGTCCTTTATTTTATCTATAACATTTTCTGAAAATAGGTCATGCATCCCCACTACCTTCATTCCTGCTTTTTTTGCTGCTATGACTGCTGGAAGTATATCCTCGAAAACTATACATTCAGAGGGGTTTAGCTTGAGTATATTAGAAACATAAAGAAACATCTCAGGGGAGGATTTACTATTTCCTGCTTCATCTGTTGTTATTATATAATCAAAATAATCCAGTATACCGTTGTTTTTAAGCACTGCCTCTAACAGTATTTTAGAGTTACTAGTTGCAAGGGCTAATTTTATATTTAAAGTTTTTAGATATTCTAAAAAAATCTTAGCTCCATCTTTAAGATTAACATTATGGGTATATTCATATATAGCCATTTGATTCCATTCGTTAAATATTTCTTCTATGGAGTCTTCTATTTCAAATCTGACTTTAAAGTAATTAGCGCACTCTAGCATGCCAAGATGCTCAATATTCACCCTAAGATCCTCTGGCACCATATGCCCCTTACCCTTTAAGTAGTCCTCATCTATCTTTGTCCATACCCACATAGAATCGATGAGAGTGCCATCCATATCGAAAATTGCCCCTTTTACGTTTGTTAGCATTTCATCCTCTCCTTTACTACCACTCTTTAAAGTATAACATGTTAATTGTATAATAGGTATGTACTAATTTTACAGGAGGTATTTATGAAAATAGATTTCTTTAAGTCTTTGAATATTTCAGAGGAAGACTTTTTAAATAAAAATATGAATATTAAAAGCTTTGATAAGGGTGAAATAATCTTCAATACAGAGGATATATGCAGTAGCTTAGCGGTGGTTATTAATGGGGAATTAAGACTTATGAAATATCCTACAGAAAACCAAGAGTATATATTAGAGATATTAAAAGAAGGAGATGTTTTTGGAGAAGCTATTTTATTTGACAATACTAATTACCCAGTTTTCGTTATAGCCAGCAAAAAAACACAAATAGGGTTTATAGCCAAAGAATCAATAATACATCTTATGGAGGTAAATGCTGACTTTATGGAAGCGTATTTAAATGTACTCTGTAGTAAAATAAAGAATTTGAATTTTAAAATTGATATGCTCACTCAAACTAATATTAAAGGTAGGATATTAAAATACCTATCCACCCTTAAGAAGGAACAAGGTATTGATAGGGTAGAGCTAAACATGACCAAACAAACTATGGCACTCCTTCTTGGTACTTCTCGCGAGGTGCTTTCAAGGAATTTTTCAGAGCTTGAAAGGGAAGGCTATATAAAGCAAACAAAAGATTTTATAGAAATTTATACAGATGAGATATAAGGTGACTTAAGTTACGGATATATAAAAGTAAATAAGTTAATATAAGGGTATAAACTTTAAGGAGGAACAATATTATGGGAGAAAGAAGTATCGTTAAAATAGATGAAACCAAATGTAACGGGTGTGGCTTATGTATACCTAATTGTCACGAGGGAGCTATACAAATAATTGATGGAAAGGCTAGAATTATTGATGATAAATATTGTGATGGTATGGGTAATTGTTTAGGTCATTGCCCAGAGGAGGCAATAACAATAATTAATCGAGATGCAGTTGAATTTGATGAAGGAGCAGTTAAGGAGAGGCTGGAAGGAGAAAGGAAGGATATTATTAGGACAAAGGGAGTAACTCTCAGTGGTTGTCCCGGAACCCTGGCAAAAAACTTAAAAAAGGTTATTAAGCCTTTCGAGGATATTCAAAAGCTAAAGTCAGTGTCTTACTTAAATCAGTGGCCTGTACAGCTTAAGCTTGTTAACCCTGAAGCAGAATATTTTGAAAATGCTGATATACTTATTGCTGCAGATTGTACAGCTTATGCATACGGTGCATTTCATAAGGATTTTATTGAAGGACGAGTAACACTTATAGGTTGTCCTAAGCTAGATGATATAGATTACTATACAGAAAAGCTAACGAAGATATTCAATAATGATATAAAATCTATAACTGTGGTAAGAATGTCAGTTCCTTGTTGTGCTGGAATTGTAGCTGCGACCCAAAAGGCTATTTTCTCCTCAGGAAAGATAGTTAATTATAAAGAAGTAATTATAGGTTTGGACGGCGAAATAATTTAAAAAATAATATAAACTATAAAGGAAGTAATTGTTCCAATGCACATACCTATTATTATATCTGTGGGATAGTGAACTCCAAAATACATTCTAGATAGACCAACCAAAAAAGCTAATAAAATAGTTAGTAGTGTTAATTGTGGAAAGCATAAAGAAACAATAACAGCTATGGAAAACGCGCCTGTGGTATGGCCGGACGGAAAAGAATATTCGTCTATTCCAATTAGCTTTATATTGAGATTTTCAACTTTTAGAAAGGGTCTAATCCTGCTTACGGTTACTTTTATAATTCTAACAAATAATGTGCTAATTATTAACGCTATAGAGGTCATAATCCCCATTTCCCGAATAGAAGAATTGGGGATGGCTACAGTAATTATGCAGAAAAGAAAAGCGAAAGGAACTGATCCTAAAAATGTTAAAGCAGGCATTAAAATATCTAACACTCTACAATTTAGAGAGTTATTAAAAAGGCTTAATAGGGTTGCATCTCCATGTTGAATTCGTCTTAACATCCCACTCATATGGATACCTCCAAACATAATTAGTGATGAAAATAATACTATTATAGCAGTTATATAATTAAAAGTAAATTTAAAGATAATATAAATGATAGAGGTTATTTATTAAATTTGGATTATGAAATTGTTAAATTATTATTAAAAGTGTTTATCATAAGTATATTCGTACAAAATGACTTTTAAGTGCATTTGGTTTAAAATATATTACATTTGCTTGATCATAGGTATGCTGAGATATTAAAGGTATACTGCTATTATTTGACTCATCAAAATCTGTCACTATGGCAGAATGGTAAATTCTATTTTCATTGTTTTCATAGAATATTGCATCTCCAAGTTTAAGCTCAAAAGGGGAATCTAATTCTTCACCCTTAATTCCAGGGGAGGTTTTTTTACCCTTAGAAATCAACATATGATATAAGATATCCGCTATAATCCAGCTATTGGAGTGTGCATGGGTTTTCTGATTGTAGTACCAGGGGGATGTATTCGTAGCTTGGGGACATCCTCCATAGCTAAAGCACTGAGAGACAAAATTAGTGCAATCTCCACCAGCTTCCGAGGCATAATAGGGAAAAGTAGGACTTGGGTTCATGGCATATTTGATTGCATACTTAGCTGCTAGCTCACCATTATAAGACATTTTATTTTACTCCTAATAGCATTTTCCCTATAAGATATGTTCAGCTTTAAATTTTGTTACAGGTCTACTTTATACCAGACCATACTTTATCAAAACTTTCGATTCCTTTTCCGATATCCTTAAGATGCTCTCCATTTTTTACAGCCTCATCTGGAGGATATATGGAAATATCATCTAACATGCTTTTATCCATAAGTTTCCAAGCCTCAGTATTAGGATTAGCATAAGGGAATGCTTTTGAGATTTCAAGACTTATTTCAGGCTCCATTATAAAGTTCATGAATAGCTCCGCGGCAGCTTTATTTCTAGAGACTTTTGGAATAGTGAAATTGTCCTGCTGAATAAATAAACCTTCCTCTGGAATTATACATTTTATATTCGGATTCTCTCTTTTAGCTAGAGATATTTCTGCTCCCCAGACATAACCTACTGTGGCTTCACCATTTATTAATAATGTCTTTGGACTATCACTGTCATAGGATTTTATATTAGGCTGCAAAGCAATCAAGTCCTTTTTTGCCTGGGCTAAATCTGCTGCATTAGTATCGTTTATGGAATGACCATTTTTCTTTAGGGCCATACCAATAATTGCTCTCATATCATCTAAAACAACTATTTTACCCTTTAATTTGGGGTTCCATAAATCGCTAAAGCCCTTTATTTCAAAGTCAACTTTAGAGGTATCTACAGCTATAGCAGCGTCCCCCCACATATAGGGTAAACTGTATTTATTTAAAGGATCGAAGGTTTGCTTCATAACTCTTTCATCCATATATTTAACATTGGGCATTTTATTTAAATCTATAGTTTGAAGTAAATCCATTTTTGTTAGAGTCTCCACCATATAATCACTAGCCACAACAAGATCGAAATCTGTGCCTCCTGCAGTTAATTTTGCCAGCATCTCTTCATTTGATGAGAAGGTAGAGTAATTAATTTTTATATTATATTTTTTCTCGAATTTATCAATAACTGATTGGGGGAGGTACTCAGACCAGTTAAATACATTAAGTTCTTCTTTAGGAGCATTAATTTTACTTGCTACAGTAAAGATCCCTATTGAAAAAACTATTAAGAATACTAATAAAGCTGAGGTCATTTTCATAAGTCTTTTCTTGTTACCCGTATTTTTGTTTAACAGTTCCATTGAGACAACAATAACAACAGTGAAAAAAAGCATTATAGTAGAAAGAGCATTTATCTCAGGGGTAACGCCAAATTTAACCATTGAAAATATTTTAAGAGGAAGGGTAGTGCTCCTAGGTCCTGCCACAAAAAAACTTATTATAACATCATCTAAGGATAAGGTAAAAGCAAGAAGGCCTCCAGCAATTATACCAGGAGTTATGATTGGAAGTGTAACCCTTAAAAATGTTTTAGTGGGAGTAGCGCCTAAATCCATAGCTGCCTCTTCCAGATTCTTATCAAAACCCTGAAGTCTTGATCTTACCACAACAACTACATAGGAAACACTAAAGGTAACGTGAGCAATAATTAAAGTGGTTATCCCCAGTTCAAAATGAACTATATTTTGGGCTAAGGAAAAAAAAGATAGCATTGCTATACCCATTACTATTTCAGGAATTACAATGGGTACAAAAAGCACTCCGTCAAGAACATTTTTACCTTTAAATTTATATTTATACATCCCAACAGCTGCTAAAGTTCCAATCATAACTGATAAAATTGTACTTACAAGAGCAATAAATAAAGTGTTTCTAGTTGCTGCTAATATTGTATAATCTGTAAACAAGCTTTTATACCATTTCAAGCTAAAACCTGTCCAAACTGCATTAAGTTTTGAACTATTAAAGGAAAATAAAATTAATATCAATATAGGCAGATATAAGAATAAATAAATAAAGAAGCTATATATTGTACTAAGTTTAGAATTTTTCTTCATCCCTACATCACCTCCATTTTGTCCTTAGAACCGCCAAGTCTTGTAAATAAATTCATAAAACCAAACATAAGAAGAATTATAATTATTGATATAGCTGAGCCAAAGGGCCAATTTCTGGAAGATAGAAACTGGTTTTTAATAAGATTGCTAATAAGTGTTATTTTACTTCCCCCCATGAGATCTGGTATAAAAAACAAGCCAAGGGTGGGCACAAATACTAACAAACTTCCAGATAATATACCTGATTTTGTAAGGGGAAGTGTAACTCTCATAAAGGCGTCAAAAGGCTTTGCACCTAAATCCTGAGCTGCCTCCAGAAGTGAAAAATCCAGCTTTTCAAGGGTAGAATAAAGAGGTAGCACCATAAAAGGGAACATGGTATACACCATTCCCAGTAGCACAGAACCTTGATTATATAACAAAGAAAGTGGTACCTTAATTATATGAAGATTCATTAAATAGGTATTAATTATCCCTTCAGTTCTAAGGAGTATAATCCAAGCGTAGGTTCTAATTAAGGAATTTGTCCAAAAGGGTAATATTATCATCATTAAAAATAGAGCTCTATATTTTTTCGGAGTTTTTGCTACAAAATAAGCAAAGGGGTAACCAAGGAATAAACATATTAATGTAGTTATCAAAGAGATAGCTAAAGAATCAAAAAGTATCTTAAGATATCTCTCATCTAAGAAGCTAATATAATTATTAAAGGTTGGTGAGGAATAATTAATTCCTGCTAAATCCCCCTTATTAAAGAAGCTGGCAATTATAATAAGAATTATAGGAACGACAAAGAAAATAAGCATCCAAACTATAACAGGAGATAGAACCGCAAAGGGACCTTTAAACTCCCGCTTATGTACTTTTCTAGTTGTAAAGGGTGGTTTGCCTATCTTTAAATCCATTAGTTAATCACCACCCCCTGGGAAGATTTCCAGGTAACAAATATATCCTTTGATGCATTTATATCAAATATATCTCCAGAAGCCTCGCTTATAGTTATTTGTTTCCCATTATTTAAGGTTAAAACAGTTTTTATAACTGAACCAACATAAATTCTTTCTTTATAAAAAGCCTTAATATAGCAGTCATCAGATGTTGGTGAGGCCTTTAATTTCAATCTTTCTGGTCTTATAGCAAAGCAAAGGGTTGTCCCTTCACTGTAAACTACCCCATTTAAGGTAGCTACATCCAGGCTACCCATTTGCATAATAGAATAATTTTCTTTTCTTTCCTTTATAATACCTTCGAAGAAGTTAGTTTCTCCTATAAAATCAGCAACAAATCTAGTTTTAGGTCGCTCATATATTTCATCAGGAGTACCGAACTGCTCTATACTCCCATTATTCATAACGCATATTCTATCAGACATAATAAGTGCTTCTTCTTGATCATGGGTTACAAATACAAAGGTTATTCCAAGCTTTTGCTGAAGATGCTTAAGCTCAACCTGCATTTGTTTTCTTAGTTTTTGATCTAGTGCACCTAAGGGTTCATCTAGGAGCAAAACTTTAGGATTATTAATTACAGCTCTAGCAATGGCAACACGTTGTTTTTGACCACCGCTTAGCTGATCAGGCATTCTATTTTCCATTCCTTCAAGCTGAACTGTTTTAAGTAATTTACTTACCTTTTCTTCTATTTCACGTTTGGGAGCTTTCTTTATTGATAAGGCAAAAGCAATATTGTCATAAACGTTCATATGTGGGAAAAGAGCATAGTTTTGGAAAACTGTATTTACCTGCCTTTCATAGGGGGCCTTGTCTGATACATTTTCATTATCTATAAAGATATCTCCATTTGTGCATTTCTCAAAACCTGCAATCATCCTAAGAGTAGTAGTTTTGCCACATCCGCTAGGACCTAAAATTGTTAAAAATTCTCCTTCCCTTATTTCAAGAGAAATATCATTTACTGCAGCTGCTTCTAAGTTATCTTGGTCATCAAAAATCTTTACAACATGATTAAGTCTTACCATTGAGAGTGTCAAAGAGTACCATCCCCTTTTTATAGTTAATTACTATTTTATTACAGTAGAAAAACTCTTTCAAATGCGTACAACGCCAAGAAAGAGTTAATTATAAATTATACTATAATTATGTATATTAAATCATAATTATAACTTCAATTATTTATACCATAAATAAAAATGAGATGCAATAAATTATGTAAAAATATTTTTTAGTAAAAATTAAAGGAGAAAGGTAACTAAGCCTTTTCCCCTTTAAAAATTAAAGTCCTTGTTTCATACTGCTTATTAATGCAGCAATATCAACATTATTTCCTGTGTTAGTGTTACTACTTGAGGATGCTTGAGAGCCTGTAAGATTGTTAGATATAAGGGTTTGCAGAAGGGAAGACATATTGCTATTGCTTCCACCAATATCGCTAATTCCTTCATCGCCACCACTATCTGATACACTACTAATGCTACTTGTGCTACTGGCATTACTCATCATACTTTCAAGAGCCATAAGCTGAATCATTTGTACCATTTTGTCTGGCTGTAGTGGCAAGCCAGAGGAGGCAGCTGCACTAGTAACAGATGTACTAGGATCAACGGTTGCAGCAGCAGAAGTGCTTGGAGTAGTCATATTTTTCATCATCTCTTGGAGTAAAAGCTGAAAAGAAGAATTTGTATCTCCAGTTGATGAAGAACTTGAACTTGTACTGCTTACTTGATTTTGCATTTGATAAAGCTGTAATAGTTGAGATACTTGATCCACGCTCATAATTAATTCTCCTTCTACTTGTATTAAGGTAATTTTACTACTTTATTAAAGGATTGTCTACTATCTGCGCCACACCTAGTAAATAAACATAATATAATCAAAATAGTTCTGATAATGAAAGGATTTGTGTTTGACAAGCTTTTATATAAAGCTTTAATATATCTGTATATTTAATAATTTGGGGGTACCTCATATGGAGATGGCAATAGATAGAAAGAAGTTTAGGATACCATTATTTTGTTTAGTAACATTAATGTTTTGGTTTTCAATGTATACATATGTGCCTATTTTAGCTTATTATGTGGAGTATTTAGGGGCAACACATATGACAGCAGGAATTATAGTAGGTTCCTATGGCTTCACTCAAATGCTACTTAGAATACCAGTAGGCATTATGTCAGATAGGCTTCATAAAAGAAGACTTTTTATAACCTTTGGTTTGTTTTTTTCCTTGCTTAGTGGTCTTGGGTTAGTTGTTACTGGCAATTTGACTGTTATACTCATATTTCGTTCTTTAGCAGGCGCAGCGGCAGCAACCTGGGTTGATTTTACTATATTATTTTCTAGTTATTTTAAACATGAAGAAGCAACAAAATCTATAGGTATTATTAGCTTCTTTAGTTCTATAGGGCAAATGTTTGGAATGCTCTTTGGAGGCTTTGTAGCAAATAGCTACGGCTTTAAAGCTCCTTTCATATTTGGTGTTATCATTGGATCAGCAGGTCTTATTTTATCTTTATTTCTTGTTGATAAGTATGATGAAAATGCTCAAAAGATTACCTTTAAGGGAGTAGTGGAAGTAATAAAGGATCATACCCTGCTTGTGGTGTCCTTCCTTGCAATCCTTTCTCAATTAGTAACCTTTGCTACAGTATTTGGATTTACTCCATTATATGCTGCCACTTTAGGAGCTTCAAAGCTACAAATGTCAATACTTACTGTTTTTTCCACCTTAGCAACTGCCATTGCTTCTATATATGGAGGAGGAATTTTATCTAAAAAGTTCGGAGAGAAAAAAGTTGCCGTATTCGGATTTGTTATAACAGGAATCTTCACTGTAACTATTGCCTTTACTACAAGTCTTCCTATGCTTATATTTACCCAAACTATAGCAGGCTTTGGCAGGGGACTTGCCTTTACAGTGCTTATGGGACTCTCAATAAGGCATATGCCTACTGACAAAAGAGCCACAGCCATGGGGTTTTTCCAATCTATATATGGTTTAGGAATGTTTGCAGGTCCTTTTATTATGGGAGCTATCTCTGATAAAGTAAGCCAAAGACAAGGCTTTATATTTACAGGAATAGTAGCATGTATAACCTCCTTCCTTGCACTTATAATGTTAAAAAGACCCAAAGAAAATTTATTATAAATAAAGGTAATATGCATATTATGTAGAAATATATTATAGATATAATATTATTTATATATTTTTAGGAGTGATAATATGTATTGTTCGAAATGCGGAGCATTAAACCCTGAAGAGACTTCTGTCTGCTCAGCCTGTGGAGCATCTTTAAAAACGGTTCAAGATACCAAGGTGCAAAATGAAGTGCCTGTTGCACCAGTATATCAAGGTAATCAAGTATATCAAGGAAACCAGACATATAATAATCAAAGTAATCGACCTAGACCTACCGTACCTAATAATTTAGTTCTTTCTATAGTGGTATTAGTAATTAGTGTACTAACATGTTTCTGTTACTGTATTACCACGGCTAGTGTTATTTTAAGCATTATAGCTGTTGTTCTTGCTTGTCAAGTAAATTCAAAGGAGTTTGCTGGGGATATAATCGGTGCTGAAAAATCCGCGAAAACAGCTAAAATATTATCCTTTGTGTCCATTGGAGTAATGGTTTTTGTTATTATTATAGTTGTTATTGTAGTATCATTAGGAGTAACATCTGGATTTTTTAATAGTTTTAATTATTAAGGGTATAGTATGGAATTTAAGATATTAGGGAATAAAATTAGCTTAGCTATTAGCAGAAGACTTGTTTTTATTTTTACGATTATTTTAATAATAGCAATTCTGGCAGCAACATATCTTTATTATCATAGCCCTTTCCAGAAAAACATATATCCCTCGTGTATTTTTAGAGCTTTTACAGGTATGTACTGCCCAGGCTGTGGTGCAACCAGAGCAACTTATGCATTAATTCACGGTAATATTCTACTTGCTTTGAAATATAACTTGTTCTACATGCTGTGTATTCCTTTTATATTATATTTATTAATTTCCTTACTAGATATAAAAATAAATGGTAAGTCTATTTACAAAGTTAATTTCTATGAAAGAGAAGCTTATATAGTTATGGGGGTAATCCTTGGTTTTTGGATACTTAGAAATGTTCCATATTTCCCTTTTAATCTATTAGCTCCGTGATATGTTATAAAGAAAAGCGGGAGTAATGAAACCATAGGTTTCATTACTCCCGCTCTTAATTTATGCTAGGCACCTTCGTTTAAGAATTTATATTGTGACATATAAAGGTCATAATATAAGCCCTTTAAAGCCATAAGTTCTGGGTGAGATCCAGCTTCAACTATTTCACCATTATCGATTACCATTATTTTTTGGCAATCTCTTATCGTAGATAGCCTATGAGCTATTACAAAGGAAGTTCTATTTTGAAGAAGCTTTTTTATTCCTTCTTGAACCAATCTTTCAGTAAAGGTATCGATATTTGAGGTTGCTTCGTCAAGTATCAATATTCTAGGATCTGCAAGAAGAGCCCTGGCAAAGGAAATTAACTGCCTTTGTCCTACAGATAATCGAGAGCCTCTTTCATTCACCTGGGTATCATAGCCTTTTTCTAATTTTAAGATAAATCCATGGGCATTTACTGCCAGGGCTGCTCTTTCAACTTCGTCATCTGTAGCATTCAATTTTCCATAACGTATGTTTTCTCTTATGGTAGCTGAAAAAAGGAAGGTATCTTGAAGCATTATTCCCATTTGTGATCTTAAGGAGTCTAGTTCCACATCTTTAACATTTTTACCGTCAATTAAGATTTCCCCTTCTTGAGTATCATAAAATCTGCTTATCAAATTAACTATTGTAGTCTTCCCTGCACCGGTAGGACCTACTAACGCTATAGTTTCTCCTTTATTTACTGTGAAACTTACATTGTTTAATATTTTTGTACTAGGATCATCATCATAACTAAAGGTAATATTCTTGAACTCCACGCATCCTTCAATAAGTGGCATAACCTCACTATTTGAGTCATCCGCTATAATTGGAGGAATATCTAGAATCTCAAAGATTCTTTCTGCTGCACTAAAGTTTGTAATTAGAGTGTTATAGAAATTGCTTATATTCATAACTGGTCGCCAAAACATTGATAAATAAAGAGTAAAGGCAACCATTTTTCCGATCGATAGAGTACCATTGTTGATTAGTGTGTAACTAAACCAAAATACCACTATATTTCCAAGACCCCAACAGAATTCTACGGAAGGCCAGAAAAAGTCGGATAAGATAACTGCTTTCATAAAGGCATCCATCATTTCCTTAACCATATCTTTAAACTGTCTAGATTTCTCTTCTTCGGCCCCAAAGGCTTGAATGACTCTTATACCAGAAAGATCTTCATGAGTAAAGGCATTTAGGTTTGATCTTTTATTTCTATAAGTTTGCCATTTGCTGTGAGCAAATATTTCAATACCTGCCAGCGTTAGGATAACAAAGGGTAAGGTAGCCATGGAGGCTAGTGCAAGCTTGAAGTTTAAAAGGAACATAATAATCGCCACACTTATAAAGGTTAAAAACTCAGGTATTAGCGTGGTTACACTGCTTTCAAAAAGAGCCTGAAGAGAATTAACATCCCATATAACCCTTGCTAAAACCTTTCCAACAGGCCGATTATCAAAGAAATTAAAGGATAGCTTTTGTATATGAGTATAAAGCTCTTGCCGTATATTAAGTAGTATTCTATTGGTAACACTTGCCATAAGAAGTATCCTATGTCTTGAGGCAAACCAAGATATTAGATTTAAAACTATCATAGCAGCCGCCATAACAAAAAGTCCATTAACATCTTTCTTAACTATATATTTATCTATAATAATTTCAAGCAGTAGCGGGTTTACGAGTCCTATGGACATAACTAAAATAAGTAAAACCAGTACAACAAATACCTTAAGCTTAAAGGGATTTAAATAGGTCAAAAGCCTTAATATAAGTGTACCGTTTGAATGGGCTCTTGCTACTTCATCTTCATTAATCATATTTTTAGCCATTATACTACCTCCTTATCAAGTCCAACAAAATCTTTAAATTGATCGCAGTATACTTCATAGTATTTACCCTTTTGGGAAAGAAGTTCCTGATGAGTACCTCTTTCAATAATTTCTCCATTTTGAAGAAATAATATTTGATCTGCATTTTTTACAGCAGATATTCTGTGAGCTATTATAAAGGTTGTGGATTTTTTATGTTTTTGGTGAAGGTTTTTGAGTAGCGAATATTCTGTATCCATATCTAAAGCCGAGGTAGCATCATCTAAAACGAGTATATTTGCATCCTTAAGTAGGGCCCTAGCTATAGATATTCTCTGCTTTTGTCCACCTGAGAGACCTATACCCCTTTCACCAATAAGGGTTTCATATTTATCTGCTATGGTATCAATAAATTCGGAAGCGCAGGCACAATCAGAAGCTTCAAGGATCTTTTCCTTGGAGTAGGATTTATCTCCCATTAATATATTCTCTTCTATGGATTCAGAAAAAAGAAAAGTATCTTGGGAAACTACTGCCATGGATTTTCTTAAATCCTTTAGTTTAATATTTTTAACATCAACCCCATCCACAAGTAAGCTTCCTTCAGTTAGTTCATAAAATCTTCCAATAAGATTAATGATGGAGGATTTTCCAGAACCGGTAGTTCCCATTATTGCAACAGTAGAACCTGCCTTCGCATCTATACATATATTTTTCAAAACAAATTCATCATTATATTTAAAGGAAACGTTATTAAAGGTTACATGTCCCTTTATGCTTTCAAGACTTACGGAAGTTTCGGTGTCTTTAATCTCAGGCAAAGTGTCCATGATTTTAAATATCTTTTTAGCTGAAGCATCTCCTTGGGATATTACATTAATTAGCCAGCCTAGATTTCTCATAGGCCATACAAGCATCCAGGAATACCCATAAAAGGCTACTAGAGTTCCTAAAGAGAAATTGCCATGAATTACAAAGATTCCTCCTATACATACCACTAGAAGCACAGTTACATTAGATGTGAATTCTAGTGCTGGAAGATATTTTGCAAGCACTTTGTTTTGTGCAATCCTTAAATTGTAATTATCATTATTAAGATTTAGAAATTTCATTATTTCATGTTTTTCACGTGCAAAAGCTTTTACCAACCTAACTCCAGCAATATTTTCCTGAGCGGTAGTATTAATAACTGCTGCCTGATCGCTTATTTTGCCAAAAGCTGCCCCTATTTCCTTTTCAAAGGTTATAGCTAGATAACATATTAACGGCGAAGCCACAATACTTACTAAAGCAAGCTTCCAATTAATTGATATGAGTATTATAGTAGCAAGGACTAAATATATTGCATTTTCTATAAGAAATCCTATTCCGAAGGCTATTGCCATCCAAACATTATCCACATCCTCACCGATTCTTGACATTAGTTCTCCAGTATTCATACTATCAAAATATTTATAGGGCATGCTCTGTATATGGTTAAACAAATCGTTTTTAAGATCTGAAGAAACCCATACTCCAAGATAATCACCCATTAGCATTTTAATATAACCAAGAATGGCTCTTACTATGGTTATGCCACCAATGCCACCTAGAACTAAAATAAGTAGATTGCTTTCACCATTTTTAAGTACCCTGTCAATAAAAATCGCTTGCAACAAGGGATTCAACATATCTAATCCAATTCCCACAAACATCATAATAAATGGTATTATGATAAAAAGTTTATACCTCGTTACATATTTTAATATTCTTTTCATTCTTATTCCCCCCTTATAACGAAATAAAGGCCATGGTATATACCATGACCTTTAATAATAAAAAGCCATGGATAGATAATTCATGGCCCTAACTACAAAATAATAAAAGTGCTATTTGTACAGCAACCAGGCAGGATTATCCAATTTATATTTGACTTCAGTGCAAAAATCACCACTAAACATTTTTCCTACCTCCTTTTTAAATTAAACACTTCACTAAAAGTTTACTACCCTTAAACCTATAAGTCAATACATATTTTGCTAATATTGTTTATTGTTTATTGAATGTTCTTTTTCAATAATATATACTTAAAGGATATAGAAACTTTTATAAGGAGTTGTTAATATGTATTGTAAAAGGTGTGGTGGGGAAAATCCCGATGAAGGAAAGTTTTGCATTAAATGTGGAAATGCTTTAGATCAGGAAATAAATACAAATTTAGATCTAGATCAAAATCAGAATACAGGGAATCCCGTTAATAATAGGTCTTATGGCTATGAGAATATTTACGCTGGATTTTGGCTTAGGTTTGTAGCTTACATGATAGATGGGTTCATTCTTGCTATTCCGATTGGTATAATAGTAGTAATTTTTATCATAGGTTTACTTGCGAAAGTTGGTACATCCTATAGTACTGAATATTTGGGAAATGAATTTATATATAATAATATAGGTATATTTATAATTGCATATATATTGTTAATATTTATTCTGATATTAATTAAGTGGATCTATTTTGCTGTTATGGAAAGCTCCAAAAACCAAGGCACCTTAGGAAAGATGGCTTTAGGAATTAAGGTAACAGATTTGAATGGTGAGAGGTTAAGCTTTGGGAGGGCATCTGGAAGGTTTTTTTCTAAGTACATCTCAGCACTTACCTGTACTATCGGTTATATAATGGCAGGATTCACTGAAAAAAAACAAGCACTTCATGATATGATTTCAGGTGCTTTAGTTGTACGAAAATAAATAGAGTAAGAAGGGGTTATATGTATTGCACTGAATGTGGCAAAGAAATGTCAAAAGAAGATGAATATTGTCCTTATTGTGGAAGTAAGGTAGATCTTTTATATAAGGAAAAGAATTTTTCAGACGTTAAAACTATTCAAGATCTACAAGTAAATAGTTTAGTTAAGGAAAATAACCTTTCTAAGGACTATAAAGGTTGGAATTGGGGAGCTTTTCTTATTACACCAATATGGGGAGGTATAAATAATGTATATATAGCCTTTCTATGGTTTTTCCCTTTATTTACATTGCCTATGAGTATTATATTAGGAATTAAGGGCAACAAATGGGCTTGGCAAAATAGAATATGGGATAGCGAAGAAGAATTTGTATCCACACAAAGGGGTATAACTAAAGCTTCTTTTGTTTTCATAGGACTTATTTTACTAATAATCGGGATTATTGCTTTTATTATACTTGTATACCCTAACTTGGTAGCACCCTTAAGACGGTACGATCCAAATGCAAATAATCTTTAAATAATACGTTAATCTAGACTATCGGTCTAATATGAACAGGGACATACCTCAAGGTGTGTCTCTGGAATGAACAAACTTTTTTCGCTTTTTATATTTACTTTTCTTCTAGCAACTTTTCACCTATCTTAACTACGTCTCCAGCTCCTACGGTGAGAAGAAGGTCACCTTCTTTGAGCTCGGTTTTTAAGTAATTCACAATGTCATTAAAGTCATGAAAGTTTAAGCAACTAACTCCCTTTTCCCTAAGTTTATCCCCTAGCATGTCAGAACTTACTTCCTTTGTGTCTATTTCTCTAGCAGCATATATATCTGCTAATATAAGTTTATCTACTAAATCAAAGGAATCAGTAAATTCCTCAAACAGTGCTATGGTTCTAGAATAGGTATGGGGCTGGAATACACAAATTATTCTTTTATGTGGATAAAGCTTTGCAGTTTTCAAGGCTGCTTTAATTTCAGTTGGGTGATGGGCATAATCATCTATTATGGTTACTCCTTTATAGGAGCCTTTTAGCTCAAATCTTTTATGGGTTCCACTATAGGAGGTTAACCCATTTTTTATGCTTTCCTTATCAAGCTTTAGGCATAAGGAAGCACATATGCTAGCTAGAGCATTTAATATATTATGCTCTCCTGGAACCTTTAATTTTATATCAAAGAACTTAACTCCTTTATTATATACTGTAAAATGGGCACAACCCATTTCATCAAAGGAAATTTCTCTTGCGGTTATATCTCCTTTAGTAAAGCCATAGGATAAGGTGTTACATTTAGAAGCTTTAATTAGGGACAAAACTCTATCGTCTTCAGCGCAACCAATAAGATATCCATCCTCTGGTATAAGTTTCGAAAACTTAATAAAGGTTTGATTTATATCATCAATATCCTTGTAAAAATCTAAATGATCAGAATCTATATTTAGTATTATTCCTATGTAAGGATAAAACTTAAGAAAGGAAGCTTTATACTCACAGGCCTCCGCAATAAAATAAGAGCTTTTACCTACTCGGAAATTCCCGTCAATAGCATCTAATTCTCCACCTAACATTATAGTAGGATCTAATACACCTTGCAGTGCTATTAAGGATATCATGGAGGTAGTAGTAGTCTTCCCGTGGGTTCCTGATATAGCTATATTATATTTGAAATTTTTCATAAGTAGGCCTAAAAATTCTGCTCTATCCATTACTGTTAGACCAAGTTCCCTTGCTTTTATAAGCTCTTTATTATCTTCTGAAACAGCAGCAGTATAAACAACAAAACCCGCTTCGCGAACATTATCTTCATTATGGCCCAAATATATTTTTGCCCCATTTTCTTTTAATTTTTCAATTAGGGGTGAATTCCTCATATCTGACCCAGAAACCTTATAATTATATTTTAATAATATCATGGCTAAGCCACTCATACTTATTCCGCCTATACCAATGAAATGTACAAATTTACCATTAGCCTTTATAAAACTAAATGACACGATATCAACTCCTAAAATAAAATACTTAAACCTTCTTCATTATATACAACATGTCAATAAATAAAAACACCAAATTATCAATTTAAGGAATAAAAAATGAAAATTACCAATCTTTTTATAGATAGAAAAGTATTGCTAATTTGTCCATATAGGAATAAAATAGGAATAATATATGGCTTTAGAGCCATTATAGTTCGTATTTTGTAGGTGATAAGAATGGAGAAATTTAGCAGAAATTCTAGAATAACTTGTATAACAAAAATACTTATTGAAAATCCCAATAAGGTTATAAATCTTTACCATTTTACTGAAATGTTTAATTCAGCAAAGTCAACAATTAGTGAAGACTTATTGGTGGTGAGAGACACCTTAAGTAAATTTGGGATGGGAAGGATAGAGACTGTTCCAGGTGCAGCTGGAGGTATAAAGTTTATTAATGGTATATCTGAAGAAGAAAAACTGACATTTTTAGATAATTTAAGTACTAAGTTAATGGAAAATAATAGAATAATTCCAGGTAATTTTTTATATATGCTAGATATAATGTATAATCCGGAAATAATACACAAAGCTGGTCTTATTTTAGCTTCCAGTTTTGATAAGCTAAACCCAGATTATATATTAACTGTAGAAACAAAGGGTATACCCCTAGCTTATGAGGTGGCAAGATTATTAGGTATACAGTTAATTATTGTAAGGAGGGATAGCAAAGTAACAGAAGGTCCTACTGTAAGTATAAATTATGTTTCTGGATCAACAAAAAGAATACAAACCATGTCCTTGTCGAAAAGAGCATTAAAAAAGAATAGTGGTTGTATATTTATAGATGATTTTATGAAGGCTGGTGGTACAGCCTTAGGCATTATAGATCTTTTGAAGGAATTTGAAAGTGAAGTATTAGGTATAGGAGTTTTGGTAGATAGCTTTGAAGCACCTAAAAAGCTTGTACACAATTATGTATCTTTGATTCAATTCAATGGAGTTGGGGAAGATGGTAGAGGAATATTGAAGCCAACACCTGAATTAGATTAAATTTTTGTAGAATTACATATTTTTTCAAATTTTTAAATATTTTTTTCAAAAAAGCAGGAAAAAGACAAATTATAGAGAATAATATACTACAAAGCAACTTTGAGGAGGATTTTAGAATGGAAATTACAGATGTAAGAGTTAGAAAAATTGCTGCGGAGGGCAAGATGAAGGCTATTGTTTCTGTAACCTTTGACAATGAATTTGTTGTTCATGATATAAAGGTTATTGAGGGTCAAAACGGTCTTTTTATAGCTATGCCTAGTAGAAAAACTCCGGATGGAGAATTTAAAGATATAGCACATCCTATAAATACTCAGACCAGAGAAAAGATCCAAAAATACATACTAGATGAATACGAAAAAGTAAGAAGTGATGAGCCAGTTGCAATTCCTGTTGTACAAGCAGTTGTAGAAACTGTTGCAGAGGTTGATGTAGAAGAATAAAAAGGAGCTAATGCTCCTTTTTATTTTGCATAAAATTTGAAGTATTAACATAACTTGAAATATTATTAGGTTGAAATTTTTAATAGTATAAAATATAATAAAAGAGGATTTTTAGTTAAGAGGTGAATTTATGTATAGTTGTGCAATTATTCTAGCGGCGGGTGAAGGTAAGAGAATGAAATCTACTTTACCTAAAGTACTACATAAGATATGCGGTAAGGAATTAGTGAACCATGTGATTGATACGATGAGAACAGCTGGTATTTCAGAGGTAGGATTAGTCGTAGGTAAGGGTGCTAAATTAGTAAAGGAAGCAACAAGTTCTAGGCAAGTAGATTATTTTTATCAAGAAAATCAATTAGGAACAGGCGATGCAGTAAAGTCTGCAAGGCAGTTTTTAGAGGGTAAAAATGGAGTTGTCGCTATATTTACCGGGGATGCCCCCTTAATTAGGAAAGAAACAATGCTTAGCATACTTGACAAGCATATTAATGAAAAAAATAGTGGAACTATTTTGACTTCCGTTATGAAAGACCCAGGAAAGTATGGAAGAATTATAAGAGATGTTCAGGGGAATGTAGAAAAAATTGTTGAATTTAAGGATTGCAAAGGTACTGAAGCGGAGGTAAAGGAAATTAATTCGGGAATGTATTGCTTTGATATCCCTGCTCTTTTAGATTCTTTAGATAAGATTACAAATGATAACGCTCAAAAGGAATATTATCTTACAGACTGTATAGGTATATTAAAAAAGAAAGGCTTAAAGATTGGAGCAATGAGCACTGAATATGAAGAGACGCTCGGCGTAAATTCTAGGCTTGATTTAGCAGAGGCAGAGGAAGTACTAAGAAAAAGAATTAATATAAGCCATATGGAAAATGGGGTTACAATAATTGACCCCAAAGCTACTTATATAGATAGTCAGGTTGAAATTGCAGCGGATACAATTATATATCCTGGAAATTTTCTTCAAGGCAGGACTATAATAGGGGAGGGCTCGGTACTTTACCCAAATTCAAGAATAGAGAACAGTACTATAGGTAAAAAGGTTGTTATTCAGAGCTCAGTTATTATTGATAGTAAAATTGGAGATGGAACAACTGTTGGTCCCTATGCTTATATAAGGCCAGAATCACTTATAGGAGAAAATGTAAAAATAGGAGATTTTGTTGAAATAAAAAAATCTACAATTGGGAACAATACGAAGGTTGCTCATCTCACGTATATAGGGGACGCAGAGGTAGGCACCGGATGTAACTTTGGATGTGGCACTGTGATAGTTAACTATGATGGTGTAAAAAAGCATAAGACAATAATAGGAGATAATAGCTTTATAGGATGTAATACTAATTTAGTAGCTCCCGTTGAAGTTGAAGCTAATACCTATATAGCGGCTGGTTCAACTATTACTAAAAAGGTTTTGAAGGGTTCACTTTCTATAGCAAGAGCCAGACAGATCAATATTGAAGGCTGGGTTGAAAAAAAAGGTTTACTAAAGAAATAAATAAATGTGTGGAGGTTATTTAATGATAACTCATGGTAAGAATATAAAAATATTTGCAGGTAACGCTCATCCCCAATTGGCAAAGGAAATCGCTGAAATACTTGGTGTTCCACTTGGAAATTCAAAAGTTGGTACTTTTAGCGATGGAGAAATATCTCTTGATATTAATGAAACAGTAAGAGGAACAGATGCATTTATTATTCAATCTACAAATGCACCAGTGAATGACAATTTAATGGAACTTTTAATAATGATTGATGCCTTTAAGCGAGCATCAGCAGGGAGAATTACTGCGGTAATGCCATATTACGGTTATGCAAGGCAGGATCGTAAAGCTAAATCAAGAGATCCAATTACTGCCAAACTGGTGGCTGATTTAATAACAGCAGCTGGAGCTGACAGAATTCTTACCATGGACTTACATGCTCCTCAGATACAAGGTTATTTTAATATACCTTTAGATCATTTATTGGGAGCTACTATATTATCCAAATATTTTATACAAAAGGGCTTTCAGGATAGGGAGGATGTTGTAGTAATATCTCCAGATTTAGGAAGTGTTACTAGAGCAAGAAAATTTGCAGACAAATTGCATGCTTCTATTGCAATAATTGACAAGAGGAGACCAAAAGCTAATATTTCTGAAGTAATGAATGTAATTGGTGAAGTAAAGGGGAAAACCTGTATACTGGTAGATGATCTAATAGATACTGCAGGAACTATATGTAATGGTACTAATGCACTTATAAAGCTTGGTGCTATTGATGTTTATGCTTGTTGTACTCATTCGGTTTTATCAGGACCAGCTATAGAAAGAATTGAAGGATCTCCAATTAAAGAACTGGTAATGCTTAATACTATTGCGCTTCCAAAGAAAAAGCAAATAAACAAGATTAAAGTTATTTCTGTTGCTCCTATGTTTGCTGAAGCCATAAGAAGAATATATGCAGATACATCAATAAGTAAGCTTTTCGAAGACTAATTTTAATATTGTGCAAATTTCTACCATGTGCTATTGTATTAGGTATAAATACGATAGCACGATTTTTTTTGGAGGTTAAAAATGGAGGGTTCTATTGCAAAGGTATTGATTGTAGATGACGATGTAAACATTTGCGAAGTTATTAAGATGTATCTTGAAAGTTCGGGTTATGCAACTAGAATATGTAATGATGGTAATACTGCACTAAGTATGTTTCTAGACTATAAACCAGATATAGTTTTACTTGATATTATGCTACCTCATATTGATGGTATTGATGTATTAAAAGAAATAAGAAGAGATCATAAAACACCAATTATTATGATTTCCGCAAAGGGAGAAACCTTTGATAGGGTTTTAGGACTTGAATTAGGTGCAGATGATTATATTGTTAAACCCTTTGAGCCTAAGGAGCTTGTAGCTAGAGTAAAGGCAGTGTTACGACGAATAAATCAGGATAATGATGATCAAGAAGCTTTAAGTTTTGAAGAATTGATTATTGATGCCAAGTCTTATAATGTTATATATATGGGAGAGGAAATAAAGATGCCTCCTAAGGAATTTGAATTACTTTACTATTTAGCAAGTAATAAAAACAGAGTATTTACAAGAGAGCAACTTTTATGCGAGGTTTGGGGATATGATTACCCAGGAGACTCTAGAACTGTTGATGTACATGTAAAAAGACTAAGAGAAAAACTTCAAGGTGAAACAAATTGGCTTATTGAGACAGTATGGGGTGTAGGATATAAGTTTGAGGTGAAGTAATATGGGCGTAGGATTCTTCTTAAAGGAAATATTCTTAAGAATGACAAAAAAAGGAGTATATATAAAGATTGTAGTGTCGTTTGCCGCGGTTATTATTATAAGTTTTATTATGACAGCAGTCTTTTTATCCTATTGGTTTCAATCCTACTTTATTGTAGCGAAGGACAAGCAATTAAATCAAATGTCAGATAAGATAAAGATAGATGTGATTAACTATTATTCAGAACTAAATGACTCTATAACTAATCTTGATGAGCTCCAAAGCATGATAGATTTTGTAGGTAAAGCAACAGAATCTTATATATGGATAGTGGATACAAATGGTTTTAGGTATGCTAGATCTAATGATAATAAAAATAATGACAGTATTCAAGGTCAATTAACTGATAAGCAGCTTGAGTCTCTTCGAAGTAATAAATTTGTGCAAGAGGAAGGTGCGTTTCCTGGTGAATACTTATCCACTACACATTCATATATGATACCAATATTTAGTAATAGTGATACAGTGTTTTATGGTGCTATAATAATGAATACAGACAGTAAGGACATTAAGGCACCTTTGACGGTTGTATATAAAATAATATGGATGTGTGCAATTGCTGCAATTCTAGTATGTGGCGTTTTAGTATATTTCTTAACGCAGTTTATCATAATAAAACCTATAAGAGAAATAAATTATATAGCAGGTAAATTATCTCAAGGGGAAGTTGATAAAAGAGTTAGCATTAATTCTAGAGATGAAATTGGAGAACTGGCAAATTCCTTTAATATTATGGCAGATTCCTTAGAAGCAGTAGATATGCACAGAAAGGATTTTATATCTAATGTATCTCATGAATTAAGATCTCCAATAACCTCTATAAAGGGTTTTATAGGAGGAATTCTAGATGGAGTTATTCCAAAAGATAGGGAAGAATACTATTTAAAAGTAACCTATGAGGAAATACAAAGACTCACTAGATTAGTTAATGACCTATTGGATTTATCTACTATTGAATCAGGAAAGTTCACTCTTAAGATTAAACAAATAGAGATAAATGAGCTTATAAGGCTAAGTATAATAAAGTTCGAAAATAAGATAAAAGAGAAGAAAGTAAATGTGGAGGTTATGCTTACAGAGGATGATATATACACTTTAGGTGATAAAGATAGGATAGTTCAGGTTATAACTAATCTTATTGACAATTCCGTAAAGTATGTCAGTATAGGTGGTAATATAAAAATTAATACTAAACCTAAGGGAGATAAAATTTTAGTTTCTATATTCAATGATGGGCCTCACATACCAGAAAAGGATATATTACATATTTGGGATAGATTCTATAGGGCGGACAAAGCAAGGTCATCTAAGTCAAGCACAGGGCTTGGACTTCCCATAGTTAGAAATATATTAACACAACATGGAGAAGACATTTGGGTTGAAAATATTCCTGAAAAAGGCGTTAACTTTACCTTTACATTAAAGAGAATTTAGTTAGATCTACTGTTATATCTGGAGGTGGATTTCTAGTGCGTCAGGATACCTATGAAACTGATCACAGAAGTAAATGGAAGAAACTATTTAGTATTAAAAAGGTTGATAAAAATATCAAGGAAGATAGTAAAAGGATCATTTTATCAAAGAGTAGAGTGGATGAAGAAACTAATGAATCTAATGAGGATTTAGAATATGTAAGCTATGTAAGGAAGAAGAATAAGAGCAAATTAAAAGGCTTAGGTAAGTGGTCTGTTTTTATTTTAATAGCAATAGCGTCAGGGGCTATAACTAGTTTTATAATAACAAAGGAGAGTCTGAAGGATATTTATATAAGTAATCCTTCTAATACAACAATCGGAGCAGATAATCCAGTATCAAAAAACGTAATAGCTGCTGTTGCAGAAAAAGTTACGCCTTCAGTAGTGGGAATAAGTAGCAGTGATGATAATTTTGATTACAACTATAGAGGTTATGGCTCTGGAATAATATACAACTCAGAGGGATATATTTTAACAAATTATGATTCCATTGAGAATTATGACAAGACAAAAATTGTTGTGAAAGTATCAGGTAGCAAGGTGTTTAAAGCAACACTCGTAGGTATTGATATCCCTACCGATATAGCAGTATTGAAAATTGAGGCAAATCATCTTCAGGTATTCACTCAGGGGAATTCATCGGTTTTAAGGGCCGGAGATACGGTGGTTGCAATTGGAAACCCTAATGGAGATTTGCTGGGAGCCCCAGTATCTGATGGAGTTGTTAGTGTTCCTAGTAGGAAAACGATTTTAGAGGATTCTCTTTCAAGGGCGAATTTTGTCTATAACAAACTAATAACTACAGATGCCAGACTTAATAATTTGAATAATGGTGGTCCACTTTGTAATGCAATAGGGGAGGTAATAGGGATAAATTCCCCCAAGATAAGAGAAAAGTATGCTTTAGATATGGATTATGCCATATCTATAAATGAAGCAGTTGAGAGTGCTAACCAACTTATAAGTAAAGGGAAAATTCAAAGACCACAGCTTGGTATAGCAGGACAGACCTACAAAGATAATGGATTTTATGTTACATCGGTTAATTCTAATAGTGAAGCCTTTAAAGTTGGAATAAAACCTAAGGATATAATTATTAAAATAGATAGTATAGATGTAGGCAAAATTTCAGATATAGACGGTATTATTAATACCTTCAAAATTGGAGATAAAGTCGTTATAAAACTGTTAAGGGATACAAAAGAAATAGATGTAACTGTAACGCTGGGAGTAAATAAATAAAAACAAGGTGCTTATCATTAATGATAAGCACCTTGTTTTTATTTGAGTTAATTTGTACCATCTACATGTTTGGTATACTTTAATAAAAGCTTCTCTATGTAAATTTTTTTATAAAACTTTTTCCAGAGGATCGCTATTCTTTTCTTAGAATAAAAAAGGTTTCCTTCATGAGATTTTTCTGACCAAAAATTGTAGGATTCCTTGTTAAGTGATATCTCTCTTATTTTACTTTCAAAATCGGAAGTATCAATTCCTTTTAGATAATAATCGAAAAGTATATCTGGATATATATCTAAATCCCTTAAAAGTATAGGTAAATTCAAATTCATGGCTTCTAGAATGGCCATTGGAAAAAGTTCATTGAAGGAAGGCAAAAACATCATATCAGCAATGTTATATATGTCGTTCATTTCTTCTCTTTCAACAATACCTAAAAATTTAACGTTTTTAGGAGGGCATTCTACTATTTTTTTAAGCTCACTGTAGCCTTCTGTGAAATTACCAAAGGAAAAACCACCTGCCCATACAAACTGGATATCGGGCATGCTATTGGCAACCTTTATAAAATCCAAAATCCCTTTCCTTGTTTGTATTTGACCAACACCTAAGACTACAAATTTGTTCCTATCAATTCCTAATTCATCCCTTAAATTGTCTATAGTATCTTTATCGGTTTTGTAAAAATTATCATTTGCAACAAAATTTGGTATGTATGTAATTTTATCACTTTCAATGCCATACCCTTCAAGCACTTTTTTAAAATAAGGATTAACAACCACTAAGTGATCTACACCCTTATAAAACCAGATAATATATTTATAAAAAACTTTTTTTGCTATCCAAGGTAACTTAAGACTTTCTTCAACGGTCTCAGGGACAAAATGCACATAAGCAACATTAGTGCCCTTCAATTGGGTAAATGGAATGCTTAGAAAAAATTTGAAATCTATAGTATGGTAGTGGGTTATATCACACAGTTTCATGGTATTTGTGGTAACTTCAAAATCATCGTTTAAAGAATTTTTCACTAGTGAAAGCAATTCACAGTAAGCTGACAACACTCCCTGCCCCTTCACATTATGTGCAGAGGAGAGCATATTTATTGAAAGCATAATTTTTTCCCCTTTACTTATTTGATAGGTTTCAAAAATTTATAAATTTATTCTAACCTAATATTAGAAATAAATTCATAAATTCATTATAGCCTATGATTTAACATTTTACAATAAAGGCTATGGAATAGTTTAGTGAATAGTTTAGTGAATGAATTTGGATATATATAATTATATGCAATGGGTTTTAGTAATATTAACTTCGGAAACATAGCTGATAGGTAATACTTTATTTTTTATGATATACTTTATATTAATATTTATAAAAGGGGTTAACTAATGATTAAAAATTTAAAACTTAAATATTTATATGGAGATTTGTCATTATTTCTGGTTGCTATAATGTGGGGTGGAGGCTTTGTGGCAGTAAAGGATGCATTAAATAGTAATATAAGCCCTTACTATATGATGACCATAAGATTTTCTTTATCAGCAATAATGCTGGGGATCATATTCAGAAAAAAATTATTAAATATTAAAAGGGAAGATCTGTTAAGAGGAACAATTTTAGGCATATTATTATTTACCTCCTTTGCATTTCAAACGGTAGGTCTTAAATATACAACACCAGGAAAACAAGCATTTCTTACAGCTACCTACGTAGTTTTAGTTCCTTTTTTAACCTTTGTAATATATAAAAAGTACCCTGGCTGGTATTCTTTTTCTTCAGGAATAATAGCATTAATAGGTATAGGTCTACTTACGCTTCAAGGCCCGCTTAGATTAGGGTACGGGGATTCTTTAACCTTGATTTGTGCTATTTTCTTTGCATTACATATCATGTTCGTCGGAAAATATTCTCAAAAAAGTGACACTATTGCATTATCTATATTGCAGCTAGGAATTGCTGCAATAATATCAGCAATATTTGCAGTTATATTAGAAAGACCTCCAGTGGGTCTTCAAATTGGAGCTTATTCCTCTCTTTTATATTTAGTGATATTTAGCACCATGTTAGCTTTTTTGATACAAAATGTTGCTCAGAAATATACATTACCTTCCCATGCTGCGATTATTTTAAGCTTAGAATCTGCTTTTGGTTCTATTTTTGCTGTTATATTTTTAAAGGAGCTATTTTCAAGTACTATGGTTATAGGGTGTATTCTTATTTTTATTTCAATATTGATTTCAGAGATAATGCCAAACTTAAAAAGAAAACTTTGATTTTAGATTAATCTATAGGAGGGTTACTATGAGTCATGGGAAAGTAATATTATCAGCTTCGATATTAATTATAATTGGATTGATATTTATAGGGTGCTCGAAAGAAAAGTCTATTAGTGTAAAACAGAATATTAAGATTACCCCTGAGGAGAAAGACAATAGTGAAGATTTCCTTACTCCTTCCCCTCTAAAGATTAAAGTAATAGATTCTTTTGTAAATATTGAGGACGAAAATCCAAATATCATTGTAGATTTAAAATATGCTACAACTGATAATTTTGTAAAGAAGGTAGTGTATCCCTTTAACATCTGTTTACTTAGAGAAGAATCAGCGGTTAAGCTTTCAAAGGCAGAGCTGGAGTTTGAAAAAATCGGCTATAAAATTAAAATATGGGATGGGTATAGACCGGTTTATGTACAAAAAATATTCTGGAGTATTGTAGGAGATAGTAGATTTGTTGCCAACCCCAGTACTGGAGGATCAATACATAATAAGGGGTGTGCTGTAGATATGACCTTAGTAAATGAGAAGGGTGAAACAATAGAAATGCCTTCAAATTTTGATGACTTTACAGAGAAAGCATATGGTAGTGGTGCAATGACAGCTGTAGCAAGGAGCAATTTAAACATATTGACAACCATAATGGTTAAAAGTGGCTTTAAAACTATAGAAACAGAATGGTGGCATTTTGAAGACGTGGATTCTTCTAAATTTCAAATTATAGACATAGATCCAAACCTTTTTAAATAATAGTAAAGAGAAAAAGATTTAGCTATTGACAACTGATAACAATTATTATAAGATATTAAATGTTGAATGTAATTTTATTATTTTGGAGGTAAAGTATGAAAAAATTTGTTTGTTCCGTATGTGGTTACATTTTTGAAGGAGAGACTGCACCAGAAAAATGCCCTCAATGTGGTGCCTTGAAAGAAAAATTCAACGAGAAGGTTGAAGGAGATTTTACTTGGGCTGATGAGCATAAAATTGGAGTTGCAAAAGATGTAGATCCTGAGGTTTTAGCTGGCTTGAGAGCTAATTTTACTGGTGAATGTACTGAAGTAGGAATGTATCTTGCTATGAGTAGACAGGCTGATAGGGAAGGTTATCCCGAAATAGCTGAGGCTTATAAGAGAATAGCTTTTGAAGAAGCAGAACATGCTTCAAAGTTTGCAGAACTATTAGGTGATGTAGTATTTAGTGATACAAAGAAGAATCTAGAGCTTAGAGTAGAAGCTGAACATGGAGCATGCCAAGGCAAAAAGGATTTAGCTACCTTAGCAAAGAAATTAAATTACGATGCCATTCATGACACAGTTCATGAAATGTGTAAAGATGAAGCAAGACATGGTTCAGCATTTAAAGGTTTATTAAATAGATATTTTAAATAGAAGTTTATTCAGTGACACACCGTCAGGTGTGTCACTGTTCAGTTTAGAACGATACCACCTGACCAACCGCACCAGCTTACCTCCGCGACATCAATTCTACTAGTCTTCCTGCTCTATCGAAACAAAGAATAATTCATTCAGGGACACACCTGCCGAGCGTTCAAGAATTGTGTGAAGCTACTATTTTCTTA
>DATCIH010000038.1:0-14999 GCA_036507955.1 Clostridiaceae bacterium
ACATACAAAGTGGAAATGCCAATACCATATTGTTTTCATTCCGAAATATAGAAGGAAAGTATTATATGGGCAAGTGAAGGCAGATATTAGAGAAATTCTGAAAAAGCTATGTGAGTATAAAAAGGTTGAAATAATTGAAGGCGCTGTATGTATAGATCATGTACATATTTGTGTTAGTATACCACCAAAAATAAGGGTGTCGGAATTTGTTGGATATTTGAAAGGGAAAAGTGCATTGATGATAATTGATAAACACCCCGCACAAGGCATCAAATGGAATAGAGCATTTTGGGCAAGAGGGTATTATGTATCAACAGTAGGAGATATTACAGAAGATACGATTAAGAAATATATTCAAGAACAGCAAGAAGAAGCTAAAAAAGAAGAAACACAAAGGTAGCCTCTTTTAGAGGTAGATGGTAGTGTGTTACGATGTCCACCTTTTAGTTGTGCATGTAATAGAGCCCTTATAGGGCTAATATCATACCACCACTTGAAGTGGTGGTTGCTGACTTAAAACTATGCTAGATACAGAAAAACCTACAGAATTAATATTAGAAAAGTTAGATTTTCAAAATTGGGTTAAGAAACTTCCGAAACATATTAAAAGAAAACTTTCTAGATGGATTAAAGGATATATACAAGAAAGATTAGAGTATATATCCTCTATTAGGCAGGTTAAAATAACAATTGTTAATCCAGCTTATACTTCACAAGTTTGTCATAGCTGTGGGAGTTTTGGTAACAGAACTAATAAGCTATTTATTTGCAAATCTTGTGGCACTATGGATGCAGATTATAATGCAGCCTGTAATATAAAAGATAGAAAATATGATTTGGATATAGATATATATACCTCCTATAAAAGAGTTAAAGAAATATTGTCTAATAGGAATAAAATTGCTCTAAATATATAAACAAGTTAAATATTCATTACAAATATAGTTAAGCCTCCATTGTAGATGGCTATATTTTATAGCATAGCTAGGGTGAATAAAAACTAATACATTCTTATATAAACGGTGGTGGGAAGATAGTAATTTGCGTGTAAGAACCGCAATGAGGTCACTGGCACTACCAAGACCCATTACGGGAGCGAATTATTGATATTTCTAGATTTACTATATTTTTATATAGATTTTTATAGATTTATCTAACCAGACTATGGATAAATTGCTATCAAGAAATATACCTGTTTATAGAACAGATGAATGCGGCACAATAGTCGCAACTAGTGATGGAAGCAAAATAAGTTTTAGTGTTAAGCCAGGAGATTATAAGGCTGGAGGCTCAAGCTCAGCATCTGCATCAACACCTACTAAAACACCGCCACCCCAACCGGCTCCAAATGGAGTTGTGTATTGGCTTAATAGTGGAACAAGTAAATCTTATCATTCAGACCTAAATTGTCAGTATATTGAAGGCAAGTTCGTATCCAGTGGAAGTGTACAAGCTGCTATCAATGCAAAGCACCCCGATCCATGTAATAAATGTGTTAAATAGGTAAATTTGGCAGGAGTGCAAGGAAATTAATAGGTTTCCTATTGGCAAAGGAGGGTGGTTTTTGTATAATAACATATGTTATGTAACGTATGTTATTAACTAGAAGGGAGTGTTTCGATGCCACTAAAACCTAAGGTAAGTCAGGAGACACTTGTAGAAGTTGCCTTTGAGCTAACTAGGGCTGAAGGGTTTGCTAGCGTAAGCGCTCGCAGTTTGGCTAACAGTTTGAATTGTTCCACCCAACCTGTCTTTCGAATCTTTGAAAATATGGCAATCTTAAAAAAACCTTATTAGAGAAAGTATGTAGCTATCATTGTGATTTTATGAGAAGTCGTATTAAAGATGATAATTTTATGGTTAGCATGGGGTTGGCCTACATTGAATTCACCAAAGAAGAACCACATCTTTTTCAAATGATATTTATGTCTGGTGAGATCTCCAATAACAATTTTCAAGAGATTTGTGAGGAGTATCGTTATATTATTGATGAAGTTTCGGGGGAGTAATTCAACATGGGGATGCAGAAAAATTATATATTAATATGCTAATTTTTATACATGGCATAGCAGCTATGCTTTCAACCAATAATATAGAATTTACGAAAGAAGAGATTGAGACCATGCTAAAGGATGCATTAAATGGTTTTACAACTTTTTACAGAAGAGGGACGTTATTATGAAAATTTTATATTTTACTTCCACAGGCAATAGTCTATATGTAGCTAAAGAAATTGGGGGAGAGTTATTATCCATTCCCCAACTGGAGAAAAGTAAAACCTATGAGATAAAAGATGAAGTTATAGGAATTATAATACCCATCTATATGGGTGGAGTACCTGGGCTTGTAGAAGATTATCTAAAAAAGATTAAGCTTGAAGCTGGTTATGTGTTTACCATTTTAACCTATGGTAAAATGGCTATGGCTGGTGTTTATCAGTTAGAAAAAATATTGGAGACTATCCAAGTGACACCAAACTAGTCCAATGAAATTTTGATGGTGGATAATTATTTACTGGTTTTAAAATTGAAAATGAAGTGAAGTTATTACCTAAAAAGAATATCCAGGGACAATTAGAAATTATTATAAAGGATATCAATAATAGAAAACAAAAATTAATTAAAAAGAGTATAGTTAGTATTGCCCTTTCTGCCATGGTTTCATCCTATACCCATTCCAGTAAGACTAAACTTAAAATGAAGAGCAAGGATCAAGGTTTTACAGTTACAGATCAATGTACTTCCTGTGGAATTTGTAAGGAGGTTTGTCCTGCTGGAAATATAGAGATAAAAGGAAAACCAGAGTTTCAACATCAATGCGAATTTTGTTTAGGTTGTATCAATAATTGTCCTGCCCAAGCTATTCAATTAAATTCACAAAAAAGTGAAATAAGGTTCCGAAATCCAAATATTAAAGTAACTGAAATTATGGCTGCCAACAGCCAAAATAATTAAGGGGTGTTATTGTGAAATATAGAATTAATCCTAAAAATGGAGACAAGCTATCTATCCTTGGGTTTGGCTGTATGAGGTTTATAAAAGATGAACTACAAGCAGAAAAACAAATTATTTCCATAGAAAGTGGAGTTAACTACTTTGATACTGCATATATATATCCAAAAAGTGAAGCCATATTAGGCAGAGTTCTTGCAAAATGCTATCGTGATAGAGTTAAAATTGCGACAAAGATGCCTTCACATTCCATAAGAAAATATGAAGACCTAGATAAAATTTTTAATATACAGCTGGAACGGTTACAAACAGATCATATTGATTATTATCTCATGCACATGCTTAAGGATATAACCACTTGGAAGAGATTAGTGGATTTAGGAATTTTGAAATGGATAGAGGAAAAAAAGCAAAAGGGACAGATCATTAATTTAGGATTTTCCTACCACGGCGGTAAGTAAGAGTTTATAAACCTGGTGGATGTTTATGATTGGGAGTTCTGTATGATTCAGTACAATTTTTTAGACGAAAATCATCAAGCAGGTAAAAGTGGATTACAGTATGCTTCAGCTAAAGGATTACCAGTAATGGTAATGGAACCTTTAAGAGGAGGAAAATTGGTTACTGGCCCTTCCAAAAGAGGTTTATAGTTTATGGGAAAATGCCTATGTGAAACGTTCACCTGCAGAATGGGCTTTTCGATGGATCTGGAACCAGCCTGAGGTCACAGTAGTATTATCAGGCATGAATTCTCAAGATATGATTGATGAGAATATAAGAGTAGCAACGGATGCAGAAGCTAATACTTTTACAGAAAAAGATTTTGATTTATTTGAAAAAGCCAGTAAAATATTAAGTGAAAAAATAAAGATTCCGTGCACCGGCTGTAATTACTGTATGCCTTGTCCTAGCGGTGTTGACATACCTTCCTGTTTTTCTTGCTACAATGATAGAGAGATCGAAGGCAAAGCTTTAGCAGTTATGAAGTACATCATGCAAACCAATGGTCATAACGCTTCCCTATGTATCAAATGTGGAAAATGTGAACAACATTGCCCGCAGAAAATAGAAATTAGACAAGAAATAGCGAAAACTTCAAAAACTTTGGAAGGTATCACCTACAAATCTTTGAAGTTTGTTATGAAAAACATTCTGAAAATGTAATTTATAAGTAGTATATTGATGAAGCCTCTTTCACAGAGTAATTTCTGTGAAAGAGGTTTTATTTTTTATCAAATAGCCTACGTTAATTGGTTTTAAGCGGTAATTATGACTTCCTTTGGAATACACAGATGGGAATCTATAATATAGGACTATAATAATAACCTTTCATTAAACTATTTTAAAAATAGTTACAAAATATCACCCACTAGTTGATATGAAACAAAAAAAAATCACTATATAATTATTGTATGGCAATTATTCATACAAGAGAGCAGGGTGGATCCAATCACCCCAAATTTGCATTGGAGCAAGCATAGTTTAGTTCACCTCGTGCTCTAAAAATCCAAATGTACTATCAAGCACCTCTTTTTCCCATTCGTATTTGTCAAAGGTATGATTTGATCCACTAATTATCTTTAATTGGGATTTGTCACCAAAAATATCAATATACTTTTCGGAGGCACTTAATAGAACAATATCGTCTCTATCCCCATGAATGATAAGAGATTTCTTATCATAAACCTCAGATTTTTTATATATATCTAGTTTTATAGTATTATCCACAAACCCTGTACCTAGAAGCAAGCCCTCAACATCAAAATATCCTTGCTTTCTAAAATTTTCATGATTATCCCCGATAAAATGCTTGTCTAAAATTATTTCCTGCATATTTCCAGCAGGTGCCCATAAACACATGGTACTTATATCTTTATTTCTGTCACCTGCAAGCATGCTAGCAATGGCTCCACCCATACTTAAACCCACAATGCCTATCTTATCTTTATCTACAAATTCTAACGTTTTTGCATAATTTAATATATTATTAGCATCTTCAAGTTCTGAACTCAGTGTCATATCTATAAAATCCCCATCACTTTCACCACTGCCGGCAAAATCAAATCTTATGCTGGCTATTCCATTACATTCTAGCAATCTAGAGAGCTTAACAAATATAAAGTGAGGTCCCATTTTATTTCCGCAAAAGCCATGGAACATGATTACTATTGGGACCCTACCCTTTATATTATTAGGGATATGGAGCATACCTCTAAGCCTTAAATTTCTACTTTCAATTTCAATTGTCTTTTGCATACTTATCCACCTCAATACTTATTATAAAATTCTAGTAAATACTCATCAACTAATCACTTTTAGATATATTAGAAAAATTAAAGCCTACAATACCTATAGGATTAATTATACTATAACTATAACTATATTTATTTAGTTTGTCAACTAGCCAGATAGAAATACAGCAGGTGCTATTATAAAAAAATGTAAATAAAATTAATTCAAGTTGGGAATAATAAGGTTAGAATACGCAATAAATAAAAGAATTAAAAAGAAGGCGAGAATTATGGTTATAGATAAATTATTTTATAAAACCTTATTTAAAAACTCCTTTTCTGGTCCCTTTAATGTTAAATTTTGGGATGGAGAAGTAAAAAAATATGGTGAAGGGGAAGGCGAATTTGAGATAATTTTAAATGAGCCAATTGATAAAATGGATATTATTAATGATCCCTCTTTAGCTTTAGGTGAAGCTTACATGACTAATAAATTAGATATACAAGGAAACATACAAAGAGTTATAGAATCCCTATATAATAGTAAGGAAAGCATTTTTAATGATTGTACTAAACCAGTAAAATTAGTTAAAAAAATGACACATAATGCTAAAAACAACAAGAAAAATATCCAATATCATTATGATATTGGGAATGATTTTTACAGGTTGTGGTTAGATGATACAATGACTTATTCCTGTGCATATTTTAAGTCCTCCGGGGATTCTCTTAGCACAGCTCAAAAAAATAAAGTAGAGTATATTTTGAAAAAGCTATGTTTAAGGGAAGGAGATACATTACTTGATATCGGTTGTGGTTGGGGTGAATTAATCTTGACTGCTGCAAAAGAATATAAAGTAAAAGCTATGGGAATAACTTTAAGCTCTGAGCAGTTTGAAAGGGTTAGTGAGAGGATAAAGCTTGAAGGGCTAAGTGATTTTGTTGAAGTTCAACTGTTAGATTATAGAGAACTAAAAAACAGAAAATTTGATAAGGTAGTTAGTGTGGGCATGCTAGAACACGTAGGTAAAGATAATCTTATAGATTATTTCGCTACTGTCGATACCTTGCTAAATGAAAAGGGGGTATCTTTACTTCATTGCATAACAGGCATAGATGGAGGGGGAGTTGATACTTGGATAGATAAATATATTTTTCCTGGAGGGTATATACCTCTTCTCAAAGAGTTGATTTCAAACATAACGGATAAAAAATTTGAAGTTACAGATGTAGAAAGTCTTAGAATGCATTATGCAAGAACCTTAGAGCAATGGGCAGTGAATTTTGAAAATTCTTTGCCGGAAATACGTAAAACCAAGGATGAGACTTTTATCAGAATGTGGAGATTATACTTACATTCTTGTGCGGCATCCTTCAATTGTGGAAATATAAACCTTCACCAAATTTTGTTTGCTAAAGGTGCAAATAATGATTTACCTTGGACTAGAGAGTATATGTATAAATAACATTATGGCCTAGAGCTTGATCATTGGTGAATTATTATAAATGTTGTTTTTATTGAGAGGAGGAATATACAATGAATCAGGATTATCCAGTAATTCCAAACATTAGAATCGAGAAAAGAGAAGTAATGCAGAAAATTGCTTTTAAACCCCAACACCAAGATCCACCAGGCTTCGAATGGTGCATGGATCCTCGCCCAATCTTTGATTACCTGGGTTATGTGGGAAGTGGTAAATTGGTTGGCAAGGTGGCACTCATTACCGGTGGAGACAGCGGAATTGGCAGGGAAGTTGCAGTTGCCTTCGCCAAGGAAGGTGCAGATCTGTCAATAGTATATCTGAATGAGCATCGTGATGCAGAAGAGACCAAGCAATATGTAGAGGGGTTAGGTGTAAGCTGCCTACTTCTACCAGTAGATTTACGAGATTCTTCAACTTCTGAATCAGCAATAGCTCGTACTATAGAAATGTATGGACATCTGAATATCCTAGTGAATAATGCAGCCGTTCAACCATACACAAGAGATATAATGGATGTGTCAAACGAACAACTGGAAAATACATTCCGCACCAATGTCTTCCCACTCTTTTATATGACGAAGGCTGCGCTACCCTACTTAAAAAATGGAAGTTCAATCATCAACACAGCGTCTAGAGTTGCTTTCGAAGGTGAACCTAAAGTCATTGATTATTCCGCCACAAAAGGTGCTATAGTCTCCTTCACTCGTACTATGGCAATATCACTTGCAGATCAAGGTATTCGTGTCAATGCAGTGGCACCAGGACCTATTTGGACACCATTAAGTATAAGTACTTATCCTGCAGACCAAGTGGCTACCCTCGGTACAGATATTCCAATGGGGCGAGCCGGCCAACCATTTGAAATTGCACCGGCATATGTTAATCTAGCATCAAATGATTCAACTTATGTGACTGGACAGATAATCCATATCAATGGTGGAAAAATCCGTTATTCATAGGCACTCTGTACCCTCCAATAATAACCAACACAAACATTCGATTTCTGGTAAACCATTTGTAGAATTCAATATAATCAGTACCACATTTTGTTATTGGATTAATATTTATATAGTAAAAACAATTCATAAATTTAAGAGAATAGAAATATATCCTATTTCTATTAATATATTTATATTAGAATTAATAATTTTAATGGAGAATTAATGTGAAAGAGTTCAGTAATATTGAAAATATGATTGATAAATTTTTTCAAACTGTTCCATGTCAATCAGATATTCCTTTTCCACCGGTAAAAGTGGAAAAATAAAATATTGAATATGCAAATCTATTATTGGATGCCTATTCTAGCAGTGCTGACAGCGAAATACAAGCTATAACTCAATATATTTATCACAGTAAAACTATTCATAATAAAGAGATCTCCAATGCATTAATGTGTATAGCATTAGTTGAAATGAACCATATGGATACCTTAGGTGAATTAATACCATTATTGGGAGGAAAACCTTTTTATCAAAATTCGAGTAAAAACTTTTGGATGTCTGGAAACATACCATACGTTGATAAAAACATCATTTATGAAAATGAAAGTTATACTGAAAAGGAAGAAAAAGTGAGGACGATTCAGAAGCTCGAAAGAAATATAATATCTGAAATAAATGCTATTAATAATTATAAAGTAATATTAGATAGTATAAAAGATGTATATTTAGAGAAAATTATTTTAAAAATCATTTCCGATGAACAAGTGCATAAAAAAATTTTTCAGAATATATTAAAACAGGAGTCCGCATTATAATAATTAATTATCATAACTTTTTAAAGATTACGTAGAAGGTTACTGGTCCCCCTGTATTATATAAAATATGGGGGACTATTTTTTCTAAACTAACTAAAAACTCTAAGTTAATATACATAGTCCGCTAATGCTTATAAATTTACTTTTCGAGTTCATCAGAAGCTAAAGCTTTATCCTATAATATATAAAAAAACAGCTAATCCATAGAATTAACAATGGATTAACTGTTTTAGCCTTAAGTATTTAACTTTATTTCTTTACTTCTTGAACTCCACTTACAGAAGAAGTAGCATCCATTTTAAATCCAGCTTTTGCTGCATCGTCTTTAAAATAAATATTTCCCTCAACCTTATTATCTACTAACTGAAAGTCATTAGTCTCAACATAAAGATCGCCTTTGAAAGTTCCATGTTGAATACTAGCTAAAGGACTATTTATTGTTAGTTTCGGTGCTGTTAAAGTAAACCTAGCTGTTATTTTTTTGTTAGCATCCTGGCTATAAAGGGCTATCTTACGTTGCAGTGTTTCTTTACCTGCAGTATCCTTTTTACCATTCTTGAATTCGCCATCTAATACTAGATCGTTTTTTATAGTCATGTCCGCTGTTATAACAATAATCCATTTTCCATCTTTACCTATTGTCTTAGTAAATACTGCTGGGTCACTTGTTACTGAAGCTGACGCTACTGCATCAGTTTTCGCTGGCTCCTTAGCTGGTGAGTTTGCTGCCTTAGAACCACACCCAACCAATAATGATGCCGCCATAACTGTTGTTAATAACAATACTTTAATTTTCATGAAATATTCCCCCTGTTTTGTTTTGTGTAAATTCATTATAACATATTTGATAAAAGAATGCTTAAAACATCGAAATATATCATTGCATTTTATTAATTTGTGAATACAATTCGAGAATGTTTTAAATTAATGCAAAAAAAGTCGTAGACTAGTGAAACTGATGGTGCTTTTATATTTAATAGATTCTTATTAATAAATTTTCTGTTATCTTTAATAAGAGGTTTTTGCTTTCACAGCTAGGAAGAGTATTAATTAAATCAAACGATCTTTCAGTATATCTTACGGCCAACGCCCTAGACTTTTCAATACCTCCCAATTCCTTAACAATATTAACAATATTATTAATATCAATTTCATCAAAGGAGTTCTTAGAAAGAATAGGAGATAATCTAAGACTTTCCTTTTGAAGTACATATATTAATGGCAGGGTATAAATGCCTTGTTTTATATCGTTACCTTTAGGCTTACCAATTACTTTTTCGTCTCCCGTAAAGTCTAAAATATCATCAATTATTTGAAAGGCCATACCTATATTATGGCCGATTTTTGAAAGGTCACGACTTAACTTATTGCTACATTTGCTTTCTACTGCTCCAGTATAAAAACTTAACGAGAAAAGCTCTGCGGTTTTTGAAGAAATTCTTTTTAAATATTTATTGACTGATACTTGTTGATTGAATTTTGATGAAAATTGACCTATTTCTCCCATACACATTCTAGACATAGTATTTGAGTCTATATTAATACTTTTTAAAGAAGAATGTTCAGATAAAATTTTAAAGCACCTACAAAATAAAAAGTCTCCTATATATACAGCATACTCTTTACCAAGTTTTGCTTGAACAGTTTCAATTCCTCGTCGTAGCATAGAGTCATCTATTATATCATCATGTACCAAAGTACCCATATGAAGCATTTCAATAACAGCAGCTAAAGGATAAATCTCTTCTTTATTAAATTCACCAAATCTTGCTGCTATAATTAAAAAGGCTGGTCTAAGTTGCTTGCCACCAGCATCTATTAGCTCTAAAATCACGTTTTCAACAATTTTTTCTCTACACGCAATATTTTTTTTCATTATTTTAGTTACTGCTTCTAAGTCATTTTTTATAATAGGATATTCCTTCCAAAAATTGTCCATGTGATCACCCTTTACTGTCAAATAATTTAGTAGTAGAGTTTATTTTGTTTAAATGGTTTAAAACATATTTGGACGTTACCCCAACAAAAAAACCAGTGCCTATTCCTGACATTGTTAAAATGGGAAGATATAGGCTTATATTAACATTTTGAACTATTAATGCAGCCATAGTAATTTGACCAATATTGTAAAACACTGATCCAGCGGTACTAACACCTATTAGACTTACCTTATCTCTACCTAATCTCTTTATAAATAACATTATAAAGAAACTAAATAATGCTCCTGCAGTGCTATACATTAGACTGGATATACTTCCTCCAAACATTGAGGAAAGTATTAACCTAACAATAATAACAAATAAAGTTTCTATTTCACCAAAGGAATAGAGTGATACAACCGTAACAATGTTTGCTAACCCAAGCTTTGCGCCTGGCGTTATAAATGGAACCGGTATCATAGATTCAATTAAATGTAGCACCAATGCTTGTGATACTAGCAATGATAAGAATATCATTTTGCGTGTTTTTGTCATTTAATTCACCTTAATAGGATAGTTCATCTGTCTCCTGTTTTCCTTCACCTATTATTTTTATAACTAACTTATGTGGTAAACATATTAAAACTTCCCCAGGCTTACTAATAGCATGAGCTTTTACACATATTTTATCAGGGCAATCTGCGTCAATGATTTTTACCTTTGCTTTATCTATTTCAATAACATTAGTTCCTAGTTCATTATGAATGGTAAAAGTAATTTTCTTTGCATTCTTGTTTAAGGGAAGTTTTTTATATAACTTCCCTTTTGAATATATCTCTACATAAAAGCTTTTATATTTATTATGAGTGTTAATAAATATTACTGTTTCAGGAATAAATGATACTATTATTAAAGCAATTATTATTATTAGATCCCATTTTTTCATTATTACCTCTTGCTATATTGATTATTATACTAGTTTCGTTGAGGTACCCTTGCTATATAATGGTTTTTGTTTACCAAGCCAAAAGTTTCCAAGATATTTACCAAGCCAAGGCATTACATAGTAGTCGAGTCCAAAAGATCTTCCTGCGCCTGCCATAAGAGCTATAGCTCCAAAGAAATACCAAAGTATGTCATAACCAGCCATTGCTGATAGAACAAAGCTAACAACTAAAACATCTGATGCCGCACTAGCCAGCCAAGTAAATAATCCAGCAAGTAGACATAAACCTATTACTATTTCAGTACAAACAATAATTCTTTGAAACCAGATAGCAATTTCAGGGTTTGGTATTAATATTTTCATAATCGCCTTAAAAAATCCAGGCATATTACTTAAAATGGGTGTAGAGGTGGCAACTGGTGCGGTTAGTGAAGCACTTGCAGTACCATCTGCAGAAACAAATAACCATTGAAAAGGCATTTTAATATTTCCATTTAAAAACCAACTATCTTTTCCAATTCCAGAAAATATTTTATTAAATCCGTAAGCTTTTGCCCAAGTATCTTCACCTATAAGCTTTTTTAGTCCTTCGAGTACCCACATTGATCCAATGAATAATCTTAATGGAACAAGCCAAATTGATGGAGCTTTAGCGGATATATGTCCACCGAGCATTGAACGTTTTTCCTTAATATTAAAGAATTCATGTAATAAATAGTGATAAATTAGATAAAAACTACCAACACCAAACATATAATGTAAATTTACTAAGTGTTTCATAGCCATTGCAAAAAATCCTGTAAGTTTCATTCCACCAACATTAGCAACGGCATAATGGCTACCGATAGAAACCATAAAGCCATGATAATTTGATTTAAAAGGTTTTTTAGGTGTTTTTTGAATATCTGCAATAACGTTATGTGCTGCAGTATCCGCAGTTTGGAGAGCAGCTTCAACTATTTGTGGTAACCCCTTAGAAGCACCTTCTTCAAGGAAAGCTGCATCACCTACAACATAAATATTTTCTTTATCAAAGGCTTGCATAAATTCATTAGTATTTATTCGGCATCTATTCGTTAAGGATAGACCAATATTTGAGCAAAAGGAATTTCCCTGTACGCCACAAGTCCAAATCAATGTTTTAGTAATGACTTTTGTTCCGTCCTTAAGAGTTATATCATTAGGAGTAACTTCTGAAATAGCTGAATTCTTTAATATCTCAACCCTATGTTTTTTCATGTATTTCTCTGCTTTTAAAGCCATTTTGTCATCTAAAACATTGAGTATTTTGCCTAGGGCTTCTACTACCATTAACTTTACTTCGTTCTCATCTATGTTATATTCTTTGCAAAGTTTCTTTTTCCATTCAATAAGTTCTCCAACCATTTCTATACCAGTAAAGCCAGCACCTGCTACAGCAAAGGTAAGCATAGCTTGTCTCACTTTTGCATCTCTTTCTTTACTTGCAAGTTTAAACATGTTTTCTATATGATGCCTTATTTTAATTGCATCATCTAAGGACCAAAGAGAAAATCCATGTTCCTTAACACCTGGTACTCCAAAATATGCAGGTTCACTTCCAGTTCCTAATATTAAATAGTCATATTTATACTCACTATATTCTGAAACTAAAACTTGATCCTTAATATTAACGCTTTTTACTTCCTCAGTAACAATGTTTACTTTAGAACCGTAAAATATCTTCCTTAAATCTACTTGTACCGAATCAGGCTCTACTCTGCCACCAGCAACCTCATGTAGTTCCGTCATAAGTGTATGAATTGGATTTTTATCAATTAGTGTAATTTCTACGTTTTTATTCTTTTTATATTTCTTACTTAAAATTTTTGCTGCATGGACACCACCATAACCAGCACCTAAAATGACAATATTCTTTTTTGATAACACTTTTACCACCCCATATTATTTATTGTAGTACATTTTTTATCTCTAAATTTTTTGGCATCTGTCTTATTCTGATAAAGATTATTTTATTATAACTATCAATTATTGGAATAAAGATTATCATTTTATTCACAATTGTTTAGAATTCAACTTTTTATTCTAATAATAAACAACCCAATTTAATATTATCACAAAATTTCATTTTGTATATATGATTTAATTGTAAATTGTGCATATTATGCCTATTATAATTATTTGAGTTGAATTCATTAATACAAAATTTTTTACAGATAGAACAAAGTTTTCACTTTTGATTGGTTTATTATTAAAGAGATTAATATTTTTATTTACTATAGTAAAAGTTAATAGTGTAAGTAACGATGCTAATGGAATTATCTTTAAAACTACTAACACTACTATATCTACATAACCAATATAATATAAAAGTCTAAACAGTCCTAAAGCCATTGGCTTTCCTATATAATAAGGTAATGTAAACCTTTTATTTAGAATATCCTCTTCAACATCACAAATATTATTAGCAAGCATTATATTTGCTATCCCTACTATTGCAGGTATGGAAAATAAAAAAATAGAAAGAATTTCTAATAAGTTTATACTAAGACTTAGAATATTATTTTGGTAAGTAAAAGAAATTATATTAGTATCATAAATATGAATATATATTGATAAAAATATAATTATAAACCCCATAAAAAATCCTGAGAATAATTCTCCTAGTGGCATTCTTGAAATTGGTATAGGACCGAAGGTATAAAGTATCCCTGCGACGAAGGAGATAACTCCTAAAAATAAAACAACAATATTCGTATTCAAAGTCAACATAATTCCAAATATAATTGCAATTGTGAGCAATGTAAAGATTATGGATAGCACTGCTATTTCATTTACTCCATATTTAGCAATTAGGCTATCATTAACAATATTACTTATTTGATTTTTGTTTGATTTTTTGTGATCCACATAATTATTAATTGTGGTTGTAGCCATATCGAAGGCTAATAGTGAAATAAACATTATTATAAAATTCTTTAAATCGAAACTCTTATATCTATAAATAGCATAAACTGATCCTAAAAAAAATGGAATTAAACTAGCCAATTTAGTTTTTATCTCTACTAATTTGAAAAAATTCTTTAATAACAATTTTATCCCTCATTTCAATATAATTATAACTCAATTTACTATTTTAAAATTAGGACTTAAATCTTCCAATTTAGTATCCCACTTTGATGATTTATAAATTTTATAGTCTGTAGTTACTGCCATGCATGAGATATCTGAAAGACTATCGATAATTTTTAATCCTTTATCTACACCACTGACAAAAGTAATCTTTGTAAGAATGTCTGCAATCATATTGCAATCAGGAACATTACTACCTACAAGTATCGTATCGCTCATAACCCCTGTATCAGCTGGGTATCCAGTAGCTGGATTCAATATATGATGATAGCGCTTCCCATCCTTTATAAAGAATCTCTGATAATCTCCAGATGTAGAAAGTGCATCTTGATCGAGCTTTACTATACAAATATTTCCCTCATTTTTTTCTTTCCTTGGATGTTGAATCCCAATGGACCATAATGTGTTATCCGGCTTTTTCCCCAAAGTATATATGGAGCTACCACCAAGGTTTATAATAGCACTCTTAACTCCAAATTTTTTAAAAACCTTTACAACCTCATCTGCAGTGAAGCCCTTAGCAACACCTCCAAGATCTATAGACATACCTACTTTCATTAACTTAACACTGCTATTTGCCTCATTTATACTGATATTA
>DATCIH010000039.1:0-40835 GCA_036507955.1 Clostridiaceae bacterium
AAATAAAAAACCCCTTTAGGGGTAGCCTGAAAAAGAATGCGGCTGGCGGCCATTTCAGAGTGTCTTGAGACACAGCCAGTAATAAACCCTTATAGGGTTGGTTCAAACCACCCGTTTTACGGGTGGTCCTGATTTATGTACCATTTTCAAAATATCATCAATAAAGCCTACTAGTCCAAAAGCTATAAAAGCATATAATACCATCCTAGTTTGGTTATTATATACCCTTGTGAAAAGTGACATTGTAATTATAGTTGAGAAAATAAATATAATACCTCCAAAAGTAGGAGTACCAGATTTTTTAATATGACTCTTGGGACCATCTATCCTTATGTTTTGTCCCAAATTTAATTTTCTAAATGTTGGGATAAGAAGCAATCCCATAAGGGAAGAGATTAAGAAACTTATTAGTACAGCATAAATAATATTATTCATAACTACCCCTTTCTTTATCTTCAGATCTAAAATAACCCTATTGGTTGAGACGCTAAAGTAATAGTTTTTTAAGATCAACTAAATCCCTGATTATGCAGTAGTCTCTATTAAATAGCCTATTATAAATATATAATTTGATATCTCTACATAAAACAAAGGAGGAAATTCCTAAATTTTTTGCTCCCGTGCAATTTTTTATATTATCATCTATAAATATTGCTTCCTCCGGTAAAATATTAAGTTGATTAAGGGCTGTTTTATACATTAATTCATGGGGTTTGGTTACTCCTATTTTTGAGGATATAACAAAGGAGGAAAAGTAATCTCTCAACCCAGCTTCTTTAAAGACATTTTCGAGGGAGGGCCATGCATCAGATATTACTGCTAATTTATAGGATTTGCTTAATTGAGGTATTTGATTTATGACATCCTGGAAAAAGCTATATTTACTATAGTTATATACATAATCCTTGGTAATAGCTGGTATATTATCCTCGTTTAATTGTAATTGAGGTAAGCACTTTGAAAATATATTATAATACTTAAGGAAATATTTTTTCGCATTTACAAAATTAAAGGAATTAGGAGTTATATACCAATGACCTGTGGTAGGTCCATTTAGCACTCTACCAGAATCAAATAAAATAGCTTTAAATTTTAGGTTATCAAAATTGCTCATTATCTAGTTCCTTCCTTAGAAAATATATGATTTTATGAATAATAATGTATCTGAAATTCTTCATTATTATGGTAATATATTAATTAAGCTGTATCAATAATTATATAAAAATATCAAATATAATTGAAAAACATAGAATAGTTAATTGAATATAATTCAATTAACTTGACTGAAATTATAAAATAAGGAGGGGTATTATTTTGAAAAAGGATTTATTTGAACTTAAAGAAATAGAGGATAAGATCAAAAGTAAATTTAATTATATTAATGATAATTCCAATTTAGCTTTAAATAATATTAATGAAGTAAAAATCTTGAAAAATGACATATTTGAAAAAACTTCTAAAACCTTCATATATAATTTAACAAAGCTAATTCAATTAGAATTAACCCAAAAAAATCTTGCAAAAAAGATTGCCATCTCAGAGGATTTGCTTTCCAAATATAAAGCAGGAGTGGCTTTCCCCTCCATAGAAACCTTGATATACATTTGTTCCATATATAACTTAAGTATAGAAGAACTTATTGCTACTCCCTTAACCACAGCTGACATTGAGGCCTTAGGAAATAATGAGGTGCAAGAATATACTGTATTTGAAGAAAAGTATTATGTTTATTTTCTGGTGACTAGCATTGGGAGAGAAGGTACTATACATGAGGGAGTTGTGGAGATTTGTAAGGACAAAGTGATATTTAACATTCTCTCTGGTGGGGAGGTTATTAAATGTTTTACAGGCAATTATAGCATTTCAGATAAGCTTATATACTTTAACTTGCAAAGTTTAAAACAAGGCATTACATATATAAATATGATAAAGCCCAATGTTAATAAAAATAAATACCTGGGTGGCTTAGCTATGATGCTACTGGCTTCAGATGCAAATAGTAAGCCCTGTGCCCAAAAGCTACTATTTAGTAAAGTCAGGTTAGATAGACAATTATATTACAATAATCTAAGAGAACTCTTGAGTTTTTGTGTTGAAGGAGTGACTATAGGTCATATTAAAATATCTCAAGGAGAAGATGAGATTGCCTATAATTTTATTCGAAAACTGGGTTAGGTGATTATAAATAGACACCGGATTTGAAATTTTATTTTATATAATAACAATTGGGAGGGCTAGATTTCGGATAAAAAAGTCTTAAAATGATACTAGCAGGAGTTTTCTATAGTGGCGGTTTATTAATTGCCATATATTTTAGTATAATAATGTTTGCTGGAAGAACCTTCCTCACTGCATCTGAGTTAATATTCGCTGGGATGAGTGTTTGCATTCCGTTAATTTTAGCGACTTTTCTACTGGCATCAAGTGTAGAAGCAGTGGATAAGCGTTTTAAAATCATGAAATATTTACTTATTGTAATATTTATTTTCTATAATATATTATTAGTAAGTGTTTTATTTCGTAATGGGTATCGACAATTTAGAGCAACTAGTGTAATTAACCTTATAGAAGAGCTTAAGTGGAAATTTAATTATATTCCCTTCAAAACTATAAAAAACTATATCCAGGCCTATAATAATGGTTATATGGGTAAATCAATAATAGCTGAAAACCTTCTAGGTAATACCTTGCTATTTGCTCCAATGGGTATTCTACTCACCTGTTTATTTCCAAGTCTTCATAAATTTATAAAATTTATAGTAGTTATGTTAATAGTTTTAATTAGCGTGGAATTAGGACAGTTATTAACTGGTCTTGGAAGCTGTGATATAGACGACATTATCTTAAATCTAAGTGGTGCAATTTTATTCTATGGGGTTTGGAATATAAGATTTATGCAATTAGCACTAAAAAAAGTGTATGTTTTAAAATAACGCAAATGTTTTTTTGTTGAGCAATATGATTTATGATTTTATGTATAAAGCATATTTCCATGGTTATGATATAATTATCATTTAAAATAGGAGGGGTAATTTGAGAGCATACAGCGTTTTCGATATAATAGGACCAGTAATGATAGGCCCTTCAAGTTCCCATACTGCAGGAGCTGCAAGACTTGGTAAAATTGCAAGAATTATAAGCGGAGGAGATATTAAAAGTGTTCAATTCCTACTTCATGGATCTTTTGCAAAAACTTATAAAGGTCATGGTACTGATAGAGCACTTGCAGCAGGAATTTTAGGTATGAACCCTTGGGATGAAAATTTAAAAAATGCAATTAAGATAGCTAGTGCTAGTAATGAAGGAATACAGTTAGAGTTCATTGAATCGAATTTAGGAGAGGCACATCCAAATACAGTTAAATTTATTATTGTAAAACATGATGGTAGCTGTATTGAGATTCAAGGCTCCTCAATAGGTGGCGGGAATATATTAATTACAGAAGTAGATGGAGAAAAAGTTCAATTTACTGGTGAATATCCTACACTAATAATAAAACATAAGGATGTCCCAGGAGTGGTTTCTAGAATAACTACTATTTTATATGAAAATAATATAAATATCGCCTTCCTGAGAGTATATAGAAGTATCAAGGGATCTGAAGCAACAATGGTTTTTGAAACTGATTCAATAGTAACTAATAATGTTATTGAAAAAATCAATGCACTTCTATATGTAGATAAAGTCAGGATAATAAATCCAATAGTGGAGGGATAAAACTTGTTTAAAAATACAGCAAAAGAAGTAATAGAAGAATGTAATAAAGAAAATATTCATTTATGGGAATATACTTTAAAAGAAGAAGTAATTAGATCAGGTTTGCCGGAAAAAGAAATAACTGATAGAATGAGAAGAAATTTGCAAGTTATGAAGGTCGCTTCAGAGTATGGTCGTTATCATAAAGTTAAATCTGTTAGTGGGCTCATTGGTGGAGATGCTTTTAGGCTTCAAAAATATTTAGATAAGGGAGAGTCTTTGACTGGTAATTTTATAATAAAAGCCATGGCAAGATCCCTTTCATGCTCTGAGGTCAATGCTTCTATGGGAAAGATTGTTGCATCTCCAACAGCTGGTTCCTGCGGCATATTGCCAGCAGTTATATTGACTGTAGGAGAGAAGCTAAATAAATCTGAAGCTGAATTAATTCAAGCATTATTTACAGCCTCAGGTGTTGGCATATTAATTGCAAAGAATGCTTCTTTGTCGGGTGCAGAAGGTGGATGCATGGCGGAATGCGGTTCTGCAGCAGCTATGGGAGCTGCTTCTGTTGTGGAAATGATGGGTGGAACGCCTGAGATGTGTTTTGATGCTGCATCTATTGTAATAAAAAATGTTTTAGGGCTTGTCTGCGATCCAGTAGCAGGTCTTGTAGAGGTGCCGTGTGCTAAAAGAAATATATCTGGAACGGTTAGTGCGTTAACCATTGCAGATTTAGTAATGGCAGGGGTGAAAAGTGTTATACCCTTTGATGATTCGGTTTTAGCAATGAACAGTATAGGAAAGTCTATGGCTTGCGAGCTAAAAGAGACAGCTATGGGTGGCCTAGCAGTGACACCCACAGCAAGAAAAATAAAAGATTCATTATTATAATTCAATTTTGCTATTTACTACTTTTCATAAAAGCATCAAGCTGGGACTGAATAGCACCAATCACTTCATTCTTTTTAGCACTATCCGCTCCCAGTAAATCATCTTTAATTAAAGCTGTATTCTCAATGACCGAATAATTTGGTACAAAACCATTATGGGGAACATAGACAGCCTTAGAGACCATAGAGTTAGCTGCGGCTTTAATCCCCTTCAAACTATCTGAAGTATAAAAATCACTTAAATCATAGCTGAAGTTTCTAAAGGGGCTTGAGTTCCAATCATAATAAGGATCTTTACCTACTGAGAGAGGTGGTAGGCTTATAATCCCTTTTGTTAGGGTGTAATCCTTACCTACCCTACCGTAGACCATTAGGTTATAGTTATCTTTATTCGCTTGTACCCAATTAAGAAACTTTAAGGTTCTATTCGCATTTTTGGAATTAATACTGATTGCAATTCCACCATTATCTAACATAGAAGTAATGGGACTTGATTTCAAAATTGGCATATCCTTATCCAAGCGATAAGTATAGCCTTCAAATCCACTTGAACTGGTGGAAGAAGGCATTATACAATTCCCTTCCAGGTATTGGCTAGATCCGAAGATCGCCGCTACGTCAGTCTTACCATCAGGTGTATCTGACATATAGCCTTTCTGATACCAACTTCTTAACCTATCTCCTAAGTCCTTGTAGGCAGCGGTAGCTTCCCAGGGAATAAGCTTCATTTTAGGATCATCATACTTATAAACTAGATTAGTATAGTTATTTAAACATACATAACCATATAATCTAGCATAGAATTCAGTGTCATCCTCAGCATTATACGTCAATGGAGTTATATTACTATCCAGCTCTTTAACCTTGGCGAAATAAGCCTCAAGGTCATCTAGATTATTTATAGCAGACATATTATATTTTTTCATTAAATCCTTTCTTACTGTTACACCTACAATGGAGGCGGGGAGCTTTAAAGATGGTATAACATATAATTTTCCGTCAACCTTTAGGGAGTCTATATCTTCCTTTGAGAAGTTTTTATAGATATTTGGAGCAACTGAGGGTAATAGTTTTGTAAGATCTAGAAGCTCTCCATTTTTCCCAAGGGTTGAATAGGTTAATTCAGGATAATCCACATTTCCGCCTATGATAAAAGCATCAATAGGGTAAGCGGGATCTGAAAGCTCATCTTCTAAGTTTTGATTATAATCAAGGGTGATCCATTTAATATTGATGGTAATATTTAGATTTGACTTTTCTGCAACCTCTTTTAAAACTGCTTTTGCAGCAGGAGTTTCCGATCCTATCCAGCAGAAGTTTAAATTTACTGGGGGAAGGCTAGATTTCTTGGGGTGATTAAGTTTAATTTGGTCGCCGCAACCACTTAATAAGGTGACACATAAAATAATACTTAATATTTGTTTTAATCCTTTCATAATTATGACCATTCCTTTCGCTACGCTCAAGGCACAAAACGGTACGAAACCGTTAGTTTTGAGCTTAATTTGTCTATACTATTATTACTGAGGTTATAGAGAACTACAAATCACGTGGAGGTGAGTGTGCTGCTCCTTTGGAGTTGACCGCATAATTATGTGTGTAGATTGTTCTTTCAAGCACAAATAAGTGTGCCACCAGAGCACGAAGACTTATCTTTGTATAAACAATACTCGTTTGTAGCTGAACAATCAGTCAATTTCTATAATTCTCAGTATTCTTTTTTAAGAAGGGATACCATGATAAAAATTGTTTACCCCATCTGTTGTGGAATTGATGTCCACAAAAAGTTTATTGTTGCTTGTATTGCATCAACTGATAAAGTTGGTGTTACTACTTACAAATCCAAACGTTTTTCTACCTTTACAAAAGGATTAAGAGGACTAAGCGATTGGCTTTGCTCTAATTCTTGCACTGATGTCTGTATGGAATCCACTGGAAAGTATTGGATTCCTGTATTTAACATCTTAGAAGCAACTTGTAAAATTACTCTTGCTCACCCTAAGTATGTTAAAGCTATCCGTGGTAAAAAAACTGATAAAAAAGATGCTAAATGGATTGCTGATCTTTTTAAGCATGATTTTGTTGCAGGAAGCTTTATGCCTCCACTTCCAATCCGTCAACTAAGGGATCTAATGCGTTATCGTGTTAAACTTACTAACTTTAAATCAAGTGAAAAGAATAGGACTCAAAATTGTCTTACTGTATCAAATATTCAACTTTCAAATGTTGTTTCTGATACCTTCGGTAAAAGTTCAATGGCAATCATTGATCATTTGCTTGAAAATCCTTCTGACAAGGATTTTGATTTTGTTCCTCTTCTTCATGCTTCTATGCTTGGTAAAGTAGATGATATTCGCCTTGCAATTGATGGCTTAATCACGCCTGAACAACTACAAAAGATGAAAATTATTCTAGATCATTATACTTCACTTGAGACATGCAAAGAAAATCTTGAATCTCTAATTCTTTCACTTGTTGGACCTTATGCCGAAGAACTTGTTCTTGTTTCCACTGTGCCAGCATTCAAAAGTCCTTTTTCTTCGATTGCTATAATCTCAGAAATCGGTGTTGATATGTCTGTGTTTCCTACAGCTAAACATTTATGTTCTTGGGCAGGTTTGACTCCTCAAAACAACGAGAGTGCAGGGAAGAAAAAATCTGTTCGTATCTCCCGTGCTGGCGTTTATATTAAACCACTTTTGGTACAATTGGCTAATTCAATTGTTAAAAGTGAAAAGCACCCAGAAATTCGTGGTCGCTACTTATCTATCAAAAGACGACGTGGCCACAAACGTGCTATTATAGCTATTGCACGAATGATTTTAACTGCCATTTATCACATTCTTAAAAATCGTGTCCCTTACAATGCTGAACTTTATAAGAAAGCCGAAGTAATTCCCTACAATCGTGATGTTACTGTAGATCAGGCTATTTTTATTCTTCAAAGGCAAGGTTATTCTATCTCTAAAGTGGACAACATAGCTTAATTATTTTTTTTAAGCCACAAATTGCTGGCTTTTTTGTTATACCCTTTTTTATTTACCTTTAAAAGTTACATGGTTTCAGACTTAACCTCCGCATATTCATTATAAATCTAGCTTAACACAGTGTTTAAAAAATTACGTTTGATAATTATATACTTTTGTTACTTTTTTAAACATATGAGTGTTGTAAATTTAAACAAAAATACTGCAATAACGAATCCAACGATAAATTCTTATAAAAGGTTAGTTCCAGGATATGAGGCACCAGTTTTAATAGCCTGGTCTCCAATTAATAGAAGTCCATTAATCAGGATACCAGCAGAAAGAGGCGCAGCAACCAGGATTGAGCTTAGAAGCCCGGATCCATCAGCAAATCCATATTTAGCTTTGGCTGCAACACTAAAAGCAGGTCTGGATGGCATTCAAAATAAAATAGAACCAGTTCAGCAAGTAACAAGTAACGTATATGAAATGGATATTGTTGAGATTAAGGAAAAAGGGATTGAAAGATTACCTATTAATCTATATGAAGCACTTGAAGAATTGTCAAAGGATGAGGTTATAAAATCTTCATTAGGGAAATATGCCTATAAAAGATTTGTTGAATCATCGTCTTATGAATTGAATGAGTATTCCAAATATATCTCTCAGTGGGAAATTGATAGATATTTAAGAAGGTTTTAGCAAAGCCTTGAGTTATGCGATAAATTGTTTCTTTTCGGAGTGATGTTATGGATAATTATAAGATATTAGTTGCTGATAGTGACCGTAAAAATGGAGAAATGATTTGCACATTACTAATAGCAAGGGGGTATAAGGTTTATCAAGCACATGATAGTGGAGAAACTTTGCGAATAAGTAGAAGTTTGTTCCCTGATTTAGTTATTATAGATGTTAATCTCATAGGAGTTAATGCATTTAAAACTGCTAGAATACTGGAAGAAGATAAGGTTTCAAATGTTATATTTATTTCTAATAACGTTGATTCTGAATTTTATGAACAGCTGAAAAACATGAATATCTTTGCTTATGTAATTAAACCTATAATTCCTGAACAATTATATCAAACAGTAGAATTTAGTATAAATAATGTAAAGAAATTCAATGATCTTCAGCTTAAGATTATGAATCTCGAAATAGAATTAAAAAACAGAAAATTAATAGACAAAGCCAAAGGCATTGTCATGGAAAGATTAAAGGTTTCAGAGGATGAAGCTTATAAGTATTTAAGAAAAAAAAGTATGGATCTTTCCATGTCTATGTATAACTTATCAGTCACCATTATAAAAAAGTATGGATAGTTATGATAATTATTTATTTGAAAGCATTGTATACGATTCCGAGATGGGATATACTTAATCCATCAAAATTCAATATAATTTGATATATTTACTATTTATGGGTAATATACTGTTTGTTTCACCTAATTTATATTTTAGGAGGGAAATTATGAATTTATTACGTAATGCAAAGGTGAGAACTAAATTATTTTTTATGACTGGTACATTTATCTGCTCGTTAATAATTGTGGGACTAATAGGCTATTATTATCTTCAAATATCAAATGACAAAATAAAGTACATGTACAATAGTAAACTGTTAGCGATCGAATACTTACAAGGAAGTCAGATAAATTATAATGCTTCAAATAGGGATTTATTTGAGTTGATGGTCACAACAGATATTAATCGTAAAAGTGAAATAGCTAAAGATATGAGTAGTGAAAAAGAATTGGTTATGAATTTTATTACGAGTTACACAAATACTAAACCTGATTCTCCAGAAGAAATTGATAACATGAAGCAGCTAAATGAAAATTTCTCTCAAGCGGATCAGATGAAGGTGGGTATTGTAAGTTTAGCTGAAATAAATATGAATACTGAGGCTTATTCAGTATATAATAAAAACTTAAGTCCAATAAATGAGAAAATCGAAAAGAATATCTCTTTTTTAGTAAATTATAATATTACCGAAGCGAAAAAACTTTATGAACAAAATCAAGCAGATTTCAATAGCGCACAACTTATTATTTTAGCAATAATAGTATTTACACTTGTGTTAGGCTCATCCATAGCAATATTTATCATAAATTTGATTGTCAAACCTATAAAATCCTTTGTAGTTTATATTGGAAAGGTTGCTTTAGGTGATTTGAGTAAAGATACACTTAAAAAAGCTGCAGATGTAAAATTATATAAGGATGAGATAGGTAAATTGGGACATTCTATAATTGATATGCGTGGTAATTTGTGGAAATTATTAACAAAGGTATCTGAAGCTACAGAACTAATAGCTTCTTCTTCCCAGCAGCTTAATGCAAATGCTGAAGAATCCTCAATGGGAATTGAAGCAACATCAAAAGCTGTTAATAAAATTGGAGAGGGTATCGAAACTCAGCTTAAGACCGTTTTGGAAACTTCTGATGTGATTCAACAGATGTCAGGAATCACGGAGCAGGTTGCGACTAATACTGCAGATACTGCAAGAATTTCTGAGAAGACTCTTAATGCTACAAATGAAGGTGGAAAAGCAATCAAAACAGCAACGGAGCAAATGAACAATATAGAAGATATTGTTGGTAAGTTAGATGGAATAATAAAAGTTCTAGGAGCTAGGTCCAGTGAGATAGGACAAATAGTTCAAGCAATTTCAGGTATTGCTGAACAGACTAATCTTTTGGCATTAAATGCAGCCATAGAAGCAGCAAGAGCTGGAGAACAAGGTAGAGGCTTTGCGGTAGTAGCATCGGAAGTAAGGAAGCTGGCAGAAAATTCAAAGAAATCAACTGAAGAAATAGCAACACTTATTGGTCAAATTCAACTTGATACAGATAGTGCTATTACAGCAATGAATGCAGGAACTAATCAAGTAAGAATAGGTAAGGAAGTTGTAGATAAAGCTGGACAAGCATTTGGAGATATTACTAAACTTGTTCAGGAGATAGCAAGTCAAATACAAGAAGTATCAACGGCAACTGATAATATTGCAGATGGAAGTCAACAAGTAGTTACATCAATCAATAAGGTGGACGAAATAAGTCAGGATGTTTCAAGACAATCTCAGAAAATAACAGAAAGCATTGAGGAGCAAACCTCCTCAATAAAGAATATAGCATCATCATCAGAGGGTTTAGCTAAAATTGGTGAGAGTTTGATGCTAGAAATATCTAAGTTTAAACTATAATTACACTAAAAAATGCCCAGCAATTTGCTGAGCATTACTTATTAGATTCCAAGGCTGAGAAGGTAATCCCTGCTCATTTTAGCAGCTTCCATAGCAGGACGGCTTAGTGAACGATCTTGTTCAACAACAACAATGTCTGCTCCTGCGTCTTCAGCTGCAGCTAATATTGAAGGTATGTTCTGAATTCCATGACCAAGAGGTTTAAATTCAAAGCCTGAAGCCTCTCTGGATTGCTTTTTAGCCTTTCCAGAATTATCGATCAAGGCATAAACTGGACCACCATTAAAGTTAGCACATTTAAAGTCCTTAAGGTGTACGATAGGACTACGCCCAGTATATTTACGTACATAAGCCGCAGGATCATAACCGGCATAGCATACCCAGCAGGTATCTATTTCAGTTTGCAAAAAATCAGCTGGAACAGCTTCATAAAGACAATCTAATAGGAATTTATCTTCAAAGGTTTCAAATTCAAAATCGTGATTATGATACACTAGCTGAATATCCTCCTTCTTAAGTAGCTTTCCAACCTGGGTAATCTCTTTCACTGTACTCACGAAAGCAGGTGTTCCTGCATGTTTAGCTTTATCCATCCAGGGTATTGCACAGTATTTAGCTCCAATTGTTTTAAGATATTCAACAGATGCGGTTTCATCTGTAAGAAAAACCTCATAGCCTTGATGAACCGATACACAAGTTAAAGCATATTTGTCCAGTAATTCACGCATTTTATTAGCTGGAAAATTATAGAATCCTGCAAACTCCACATAATCATAGCCAATTTCCTTAACCTTTTTAAGTGTAGCTTCCACATTTAAATCCATGTCTTCTCTAACAGAATATAGTTGCAGTGCAACTTTAAAATTTTTCATTTAAGCCTCCTAGATTTTAGAATTATAGTTAATTAAATAAACAAAACGAAATTTAAGAGGAACAACGAACTAGAGCTTTGATGAATCCCTTTGGTTTCGTATTCATATCAGAATGAGCATTATCAAATTCTTCCATTGTATAAATTCTATTAGCAACACCTTTAAATTTCCAAAGGTCTTTTGAAAATAGGTCCATGGCATTTTGACAGCATTGGGTTTGGAAGTCCTCACGCCTTTCATGAGTGCTAATGGCAGTTAAAGCCTTCACATTCCACTGCTTGAAGTCAATGGTTCTGTCACAATCATTATGATATCCACCAATACCAAGTCTTCCATGAGCACAGGCCATATCTCCTGCCAAACGTAGAGCACTTTCTGTTCCTGCAAACTCCATTACAAGTGGAAAGCCAGTAGTAAATATATTTTCAAATTTATCTAAGGTAAGCGTATAATTAGCTGGTAGCTCATTAGGAGCATAAACTTCAGTAGCTCCAAAGCGAAGAGCATTTTCTCTTGCCTCAAGACGAGGATCAACCACGATGATTCGCCCAGCACCTTTCAATTTAAATAGTGAGACCATTCCAAGACCCATATAGCCGGCGCCAACAACAACAACTGGATCACCGGGAACAAGAATTGGCATTTTGCTTGCCACACTTAGAAGGCAACTAAGAGGTTCTACAACAGAATCCTCGTCACAAACATTATCTGGCACATGAACGGTCAATTTTGAATTCATTATAATATACTCAGAGTATCCACCACCAAGTCCAGTCACACGGTCTCCAACTTTAAAGCCTTCCACGTTCTTGCCTATTTCTGCCACTATTCCAAAGGGTTCGTGGCCAAGTCTTTCTCCTTTTTTAGCCACTGTCCAAGGGAAATAGTCGGAGTGGCACACACCTGTATAAATTACTTTAACAAGCAATTCCCCCTCCTTAGGGAATGGTACCTCAATTTCAATAACTTTACTCTTTGAAGGTCCTTCCATTATGATAGACTTCATTTATATTTCCTCCTTCATATTTGTATTAGTTTTATTTAATAATGCACGAAGCCTGTTGGTTCCTGCAATAATTCCCAATTGAGGATCGAATATACTGGAACTACCAGCTACAAAGGTGTCGGCACCTGCCGCATACATTTTAGGTACATTTTCATAGCTACAGTTACCGTCAGCTTCGATTGCTATATTACAATAACCAAGGTCATCTAGGTATTTTCGGATGCGGGTGATTTTGTCCAAGGACTGAGGTATTAGCTTTTGTCCTGCAAAACCTGGGTTTACAGTCATAATAAGTATCATAGAAATATCATCTAGCAAATCACGGCAACACTCAATTGGAGTAGAAGGGTTAATTGCTAAAACTGCATTTGCACCCTTTTCTTTTATCATCGATAATACACGTTGAACATGAGGAGTACTTTCCCAATGGACTGAAACCATATCGCCCTCTTTTATATTTAAAAGTGGAATGAATTTTTCTGGGTTCTCTACCATGAGGTGAATATCAAAAGGTAAGTTTGTAGCCTGTCTGATCGCATTTAAGAGCTCAATTGGTAGCATCAGATTTGGTACAAAGTGGCCATCCATTATATCAAAATGAATATAGTCTATTTTCGCTTCCTCTAGCTTATACAAATCATTTTGTAAATAGAGCATATTGGCACACATGATTGAAGCAGATATTCTTGGGGCCCTCTTACCTATAATATCAGATTGCAGCGCAGCTCCAATCATAGGAGCATCATCCCCAAGGGTAGCTTTTCCCATATAAAAACCTTCACCGATAGATATATTGTAGCTGTGTTCATAGATATATTTCATTAGAGGCTCCAAGAAAAGCTCCTTTTGATTGCTCATCCCTCCACTAAATAGTAAGGCATCTGGTGAGATAAGGTTTACAACTGAAACTAAAGCATTTCCCAGCATTTCCACAGCGTCGCCTAATATTTTAAGAGCGATTTCACTGCCACTTTGAGCCATATCGAAAACATCCTCTGCTGTGAGGTTACCGCCCTTTTCAGCCATTAATTCATTAGCTGTCATAGCCAAGCCTTTACCAGCAACGTAATTTTCCAAGCAGTCTTTTTTCCCGCAGCCACAGGGACGGCCATTAGAGGCAACAGGGATATGGCCTATTTCTCCAGCACTTCCTAAAATACCATCAAATATATTGCCATTCATAACAATACCTGTACCAATACCAGTTCCAAGGGTTATGCACACTACTAACTTTTTTCCTTGGCCTGCTCCAGCAAGATACTCCCCAAAGGCAGCAGCTCGTGAATCTTGAACTAGCTTTGTTGGGATATGGGTAAGGCTTTCAAATTCCTTAGAACAATTTACATTTTCCCAATGAAGATTAGGAACTTTAATTACTCTTTTACCATCTTGACTTACAGTTCCAGGCACACCCATACCGCAACTTTCAATCTGATTATAGGTAATAGTGTTAACTATAAGTAACTTATCCAAAACGTTTTTAATATAGGATAAAATATTTTTATATTCTAGATTTGCAGGAAGCTTTTCAGCATGCTTAAAAACAATTCTTTTGTTTTCATCGATTATTCCAATATTAACCTTTGTGCCTCCTATATCAATACCAAGCTTATATGACATTCTTTCACCCCCTTGAGTTTTCGATTTCGGTAATCATATCAATACGCTTCTGATGTCTACCACCTTCATATTCTGCTGCAAGAAACTCATCCACTATCATTTGTGCTAGAGCTCTTCCTACAACAAGAGCGCCAAAGGCTACTATATTAGCATTGTTATGTTGCCTTGCAAGTCTTGCACTATAGGGTTCACTACAAACCACCGCTCGAATTCCGTGAACCTTATTTGCTGAGATAGAGATGCCTACCCCTGTACCACAAATTAGAATCCCTTTGTCGCAACTACCGCATGCCACAGCTGCTGCTACCTTTTGCCCATAGATGGGATAATCAACCCGCTGGTCGCTAGCAGTTCCAAAATCTATTACCTCATAACCTTTGCTACCTAAATATTCAATAAAATATTGTTTTAAGGGAAAACCCATATGATCGCTTCCAATTGCAATTTTCATAACATATCCTCCAATCAACTTAACTAAGTTATAAATTAAAAACGTTTTTAATTTATAATATAATTCTATACGACAAGATAATTCTTGTCAATATAGAATGGGTAAGAAATTTATAGTTTTACAGCTTTTACAATTGTTTTTCCATCAGTCAATACTGTTTCTGCAGACCATTCATCTCCCTTAGATGCCACGCAACCCTTTTGGATCCAAGTAGTTTCTCCAAACAGAAAAAAGGGTTCATCATAGCTCGTGTAGATATAATTACCATTTTGGTAGAAGTTTACATGATCGATTCTTTCAGGATGCTCTGCTGCAAGATGAATCCATCTCTCTCCATTAGTTTCAGTAGTAGCTTCTAAGCCTTGAAGATAGAATTGATCCTCAAAGGGTAATTCCAAAACCTCTATTCCTACAGATTTTGCCATTCTTCTAGCAAAGTAAAAGTCTTGTCCAGGTGTAATGCTCCAGTCGCAGGGTGGCTCTTGTTTTGTGAAATTGTCATAGTGTCCCCAGGAAGTATGGGTAGCTTTTGCTATTTCGATTCTTGAGATACAAGGGGAATCCTCATTACAAATAACAGGCTTATTCCCTGAAAGTTTCTTAACCTTGCATATAAAATCAAAATACTCACCACGGGTTAGTCCATTGCCATGAACCAAAACGATATCACTTGAGTCAATCACCTCAGGGCTAAAGGTACCACCACCTCCGCTGGTACCCACAAGCATACCCCCGGATTCCTTTCTAGCAATTTCCATGAGAAGTTGAACACTCTCAGAAGAATTTATAAGTGGATGGGGCTCCCAAGATGAAATATCATGCTCATTAGCTAGGTCAATAAACACATTTGTATAGGCGCCATTTTTTAAAAAATTGGCAGCTCTTCTAGTAGCCTTTACAATTGATTTTTCATCTTTTAACCTTAGAGTTTGGGACCAATAAAGAAAATTAACGATAACTACAATTCCTAAAGAGTCTGCTGCCCTGATGATTCTATCCATCCTTTCAGCATAAGCTTCATCCAATTTAAGACCATCTTTACCAAACGGGTTGTTATCAATTGTTTTTACATCAACAGTAAATACTGGCCATCCCCCCTGAAAACCAACTGTAATGGCGCGAAGGCCATGTTTGTACCACTCAGGTAAAGCAGCTATGAGATCATCAGTATTCTTATTTGGATCAAAAATCTTTCCAAACCTATTAAACCGGGAACTATCATTTTTGTCATCAAAGACCCCTTGTATGAATCTGGAATTCATTAGTAAACCCTTTGAATTACCTGCTCCTGTAATTTCGTCGTATACAATCCTTCCATTGATATAAAAATTTACTCCTCTAACATCTAGACATGTTTTTCCCATTATTCTCCTCCTTGTGATATTCTGATAATCGATTTTCAATACATTCTGCAATTTCTACTACTTGTAGACAGGATTCTATAGAATCCACATTTATTATAACTTTCTTTACATTGTTAAAAAAAGTATAATTTTCTGAGTAGAAGCCATTAGTTTCAAACATTTCTTCCCCACCCCCTAGCTGGGAACCAAGAATTTCCTCTTGAAGCTTTCCATCTTTCACATGTACAAGCTTTCCGGGTGTATCAAACCCATCCCATATAGGAGTATTTAGAAAGAAGGTATGATCATAGGCATTGACAACTGCTCTCTCTAGGATAACACCTGCGCAGGGGCAGAAATTAAGTCGAGCATGTATACCATTTTCAAATATACAGTCAAGAAATATATTAGCTACATTTTTGCCTAAATACCCCAGTTCCTGGTAGGCAAATTTAATTTCCTTGTAATCACTACCTGCAATATGTTTTACAGCATCAATTCCGTGAATGGCAGTTGTTTCAAAATTGTCCTCAGCTCTTCGGTTCCTATAAAACTCATAGAAGATGCTCTGAGGTGTGCCATCTATATGATAGGAAATTTCCTCTTTTAGCTTATTTATTAGTGGCAAATATCTTCTGTTGAAAGCTACTTGATTTATAACACCTGCCTTCGCTGCAGCTGCAGCCATTCTCAAGGTCTCACTTTTATTTAAACCAGGTGGTTTCTCTATAAGTACAGGATACCCCATTTCCATAACAGCTATAGAGACTTGACATACAGCTTTTTCCGGTACGATTATACATACAGCATCTGGCTTTTCAGCTTTTAGCATTATTCTAAAATCATTGTAGCTTTTTCTAAAGCCAAATTTCTCTTTAAATTTCAAGGCGTTTGCTTCATTAAGGTCACAACAACCTGCAAGGACGGTATCCTTCATTACCTGGGCATATTTTTTATAGGAGGGTCCATGAACTTTTGAAGCATGCTCTCCACATCCAATAACACATATTTTAAAACTCAATATTCTCACCGTCCAAAAATTATTTTACCTGAAAACTATGGTTAACTACCAGTGGCAACCACCCGATTTTATAGTATCAATAAGTTCTGATAGCTTATTTAGATCCGGTATTTCATACTTTTTTTCCTGAGGAGCTCCTATTATTTTGTATAACTCTGGCCTTCTTTCACATCTCATTCTTTCCTTTACACTTTTAACTCCAGAGGTATGAATTGGGAAGTACCAATCGGGTTGAGTTTTCTCTATATCTAGATCAATATCTTTATATACAATTGTATTTTCAATGAAGCCTGCATCTACTAAAACTTCTCCCCAAAAGTTAATTATGCTACTTTTGCCTGCATGATTAAAAACATTGTTTTTTGAAGTTACTATATACACACTATTATCATTGGCTCTAGTCCTTAAGGTTGCTTCACCTATACTGTCATACCAGCCGTAACCTGCCGTAGGATGAAAAATAATTTCTGCACCCTTTAGCGCCTGGACTTGTTCAACCTCCGGAAACATCATATCATAACATATAGAAATCCCAATCTTTCCAAAGTCCAATTCAAATACTTCAATGTTTTCGCCGGCTAGGCATTGATGCTTTTCATCAGAAGGCAATTGTATTTTTTTATAGCAACCCATAATAATGCCCTTTCTACTGAATATTGAAGCCACATTATAAATGTTACCATCAATAAATTTAAAATAGCAACCTATGACATACATATTATGTTGCTTAGATATTCTAGAAAGCTCTTCTTCAATTATCTTTTGTGATAAGGTTACAAGCTCTGAAAACATAGTTTTCTCTGGAGCATCTATAATAAACCCATATATCCCTGCTATGTTTTCACAGGTAGTAACGATATCGCAGTTCTTTCTACCAGCTTCCTGGAGAAGCTTAAAGGTTACATCTAGCTGAGGTAAGACAAAGGCACTCATAATCTCTTTCAAATTCTCATTATAATTATTTCCTAAGCAATGGTATTGCTCAGGTAGAGGTAAATAATTTGGTTGTATTGCAGCAATTTTCACATTCCTCATATTAGTATTTCTCTCCTTTTCCTTAAATATATTAGGAATAAGAACGTTTTCAATTATTAACTTAATATTATACGGGGGACTCATACTTGTCAAGGTTGTAAGGCTCTTGCCTTTTAGGTAAAAGTTATTCATAAATTAACATTGCTTATAAAGGAATTATATGCTAATATTAATATCGTTATATACAAATTATTAATGTAAAGGTTAAAAGGGAGTAGCTGCCTTATATAGGTGATAAAGTCAACATACTGGTCTTAGGACCTGGCTTTATACGGCTGAATTTAGTCAAGTGAGACTTTTAACACGATGTTTCCATTTTGCTTAGAGCTTTTTAGTGTAATTATTTATACTAGAAGGTTCTTAAGGAAGATAGAATTTCATTGTGTTGAAAGTCTTTTTTATTGTAATCTAATTTTTAGGGAGGAATGTAATGTCAGACTTAATTAGAGCATTATTACTTGTGGTGGTAGCAGAGATGGGAGATAAAACTCAACTACTAGCTATGGCTATGGCAGGTAAGTACAAAGTAAAACAGGTAATGTTAGGGGTTTTAGTTGCAACAATTTTAAATCATGCCCTTGCTGTAGCAGCAGGAACTTATTTAAGTACAGTTATACCTATGGATAAAGTAAGAATTGTAGCTGCAATATCCTTTTTAGTCTTTGGTCTTTGGACTTTAAGAGGGGACAAGATAGATGAGGATGGTAAAAAGAAAAGTAAATTTGGACCAGTTATAACAGTAGCTATCGCTTTTTTTATAGCAGAGATGGGAGACAAAACTCAACTTATGACAATAGCAATATCTGCAGATAGTCACAATCCCGTATTTATACTTATGGGAACAACAATAGGTATGTTAATTGCAGATGGTATAGGTATTATAGGTGGAGCCTGGATGTGCAGGTATATTCCCGAAATATACATAAAATGGGTAGCTGGATTTGTATTTATGATATTTGGAACGATTACTATTTATAATGTTGCCCCAGCATGGCTTCTTAATCCTTTGTACATAATCCTATATTTCATAGTACTAGGAGCACTTATATATGTAAGTGGTGTCAAATTTGCATATCAAGGACAAGCCTGCGATATAACCTTAGCTAATAAGGAAATTGCAAGCGACACCAAAAAATAATGCTTAAAAATTTTCATGCGTAATCAACAAAATCACAGGGTTAACCCTGTGATTTTGTTGATTTTATTGATAAGTTTCCTTTCATTAATGCAATGGGAGCTTTACTATATAAATAATAAATTTAAAAGAAGGATTGCTTAAGAGTTAAGCGAATATAATAGGTATGAAATGTACCATACATTACATACATGAAAAGTAAAAAAATATAGTGAGGCGAGGTTATCATGGATAAGCATCCCATTCTACAAGGACAATTAGCAGAAGATAGTGGAATTCCTTTGTATTATCAGCTGGTGGGAATTGTTAAACGAAATATTACCGGGGGCATATTAAAACCAGGGGATAGGGTTCCTTCAGAAGCTGAGATCTGTGATGCTTATCACGTAAGTAGATCTACAGTTAGACAAGCCTTAGGGGCACTAGAAAGTGAAGGCTTTATTATACGACGAAGAGGTAAAGGAACTTTTATCGCTAGCCCGAAGCTTAAAAGAAAGCTACATACCATATATAGCTTCTCAGCTGATATGCTTGAGCAAGGGCTTTCGCCTAGTTCAAAAATTATAACCTTTGAAAAGTTAGAACCCTCTTTAGATCTTATAAAAAACTTAAAATTGGTTTCTAAAGATAATCTTGTTTATAAAATTATTAGAGTTAGGCTTGCAAATGAAGAACCCTTACTTTTAGAAACAACCTTCATCCCTGTGAAGTTTTGTACTTTTCTAGAAAAAGAAATGTTAGAAACGGGCTCCTTGTATAAGCTTTTAAAAGAGAGAGCAGGAGTAATTCCATTTAATGCTACAGAAACCTATGAACCTATTATTTTAAAGAAGAGTGAAGCTGAAATTTTAAAATGCAAATCAGGTATGTGTGGTTTTTTTGTTCAAAGAATCTCACATCTAGAAAATGGAGAAGTTTTCGAACTTACACAATCCTTTGTTAGAGGGGATAGATGCAGGTTTGAAGTAGAACTTTATAAAGACAGTGTTAATTTTATAAGAAAAATCAGCGAAATATAATAAATAAGGGAGAGAGAATTATGGAAGTTTCAGGAATGTTATATTCACAAATAGGATATGATTTTGGCGATCCAATGCGTGCATTAATAAGAAGCACTGATGGTAACTATATAAAGCCAGGCACTGTATATGAAATAATAGATTGTAAAAGTGGACAAGTCATTTTAAAAGGTGAGGTGCTACTTTGGGGAGAAATTTGGCATAGTAGTTGGTGGGAAATAGATTTTTCCGCATTGAAAGCCCAAGGCGAATATAGCATAGCCGTATTATTTGAGGGAGTAGAAGTATTATCTAGTGAACCCTTCACCGTTGGAAGCTATGTATTATGGAAGCAATGTGTTAAGACTGTTGCTATAGACCAAATGGAAGAAAGAGCTAGCATGGCACGAAATAACAATGGTTGGAAGGATTGTGGATCATTATTTAGAGAAGTGAATAGCCATGCTTCAACAATTATTGGATTATGTGACTTATTGAGTTTAGGATACCAATGGCTGGAGGGGGATGAAGTAAAAAGATTATCAGCTCAGATTATTCAGGGCTGTGATTATATAGGAATGTGTCAAGATAAATCGGAAAAAGTAGGGCACCCTAAAGGTTCTATAATTCATGAAATTCCTAATCATATGGTGGTTATACCTGGAGATGTGGCCCAGTCAGTAGTTGCACTGAGCTATGCCTCAAGATTAATTACTGAACTGGATGAAAAGAAAAGTGATGAATATTTAGAAAGAGCGGTAAAAGCTTACGATTATTTAATTAATGAGGGGAAACCCTATGGTAAGGATGGTTTCTCCCAATGGAATCAGGGAGCCCCTGAAGATTATGAAGTTCCAGAGGACTTTATGACTAGAGATCTACTTATGATTATGTGGGGTGGCATAGAACTATGGACATCTGGTAAAATAGTCTATAAAGATTATGTTATCACTATAGCAAGAAAAGTATTAGCTAGACAGGTAACACAGGGAGAAAAAGAAGGAGATTTTTATGGACACTTCTATACTTTCGATAAATGCAACTTTACTGAAAAGGCTAATATACATCATCATGTAGGCCATGATTCGGGTGGAACCTTTCCCTTTTACATTCTACCTTTCATGGAGATGTGTAGCAGATGGTATGACCATCCTGATGCAAAGCTTTGGAGGGAATGTATAAATAATTTCGCCTATGGTTTCTTTTTACCAGCCTGCAGTAAAAATCCCTTTTATTTGATACCTGAAGGATACTTTAAGGATGAGGGACTTATGTTTTTTTGTGGTCCTTGGCATGGTATCAATACCTCAATAGCCTTTGGTGCCACTTTAGCGTCTAGACTAGAGGGCTTTACTGGAGATAGAAACTTTAGAAAAATTTCTGTTGGTAATATACAATGGATAGCAGGATTAAATGCGGGTATAACAAAAGGAAGCTTTAAAGGCTGTGCTATATGGAGAGAAGATATAAAGGAAGGTGTAGCCTTGCCTTATAGTCAAATATATGGAGTAGGCAAAAGATATGTGGGAAACTGGACGGATATAAAGGGGAGCATCTGCAATGGATTTAGTGTTAATCCTCAATTTCAGTTAGCAGTAAAACCGTCCTTAGAGAAGGATGGCCCATGGATGTATACAGATGAAGATTGGATACCTCATGGGGGTGGGCTTGTCAGTGCTTTAAGTTATTTAAGAGATATAAAATTATTTGCAGATATCGAACCAATGTAGAGAGGGGCAAAATTATGAAGAAGATGTGTGTAATTGGTAGCTTAAATGTTGATGTATTTACTTCGGTGGATAGATTTCCTAAGCCGGGAGAAAGCGTTATTGGAGAAACCTTTAATATATATATTGGTGGGGGCAAGGGAGCAAATCAGGCCTTTTCACTTGGAAGACTTGGGGCAGATGTGCTAATGGTTGGAAAGGTTGGAGAACTATTTTATGGCCCGGATTATATAAAGGTACTTGAGCAAAATGATGTTAAATGTAATTATGTTAAAATTGAAAAGGGGGTTTTCCCAGGAATTGGCTTGGTAACCGTGGATAATAATAAGGAAAACAGTATAGTATATTATCCAGGAGCTAATGGAATGGTTGACATTACTTTAATAGATGAAGCTTGGGAGGAAATTAAAAGTAGGGATATTTTCCTTTTCCAATTGGAAATTCCTACTGAAACCACTTTATATGCAATGAGAAAATTGAAGGCTTTAGGTAAAACAATTATATTTGATCCTGCACCAGCTAAAGATATTCCCAAAGAAATATTTTTATATGTAGACTATATAACTCCCAATCATACAGAATTAGAGACCTTGTCCCATATGCAAATCAATAATGAAGAAGATTATAAATTGGCTGGAGCTAAACTAATAGAGATGGGAGCGATTACAGTTATTGCAAAAGCGGGTAAATTAGGCGCCTATGTAATAAAAAAAGATAGCTTCAAATATATAAAAGGCTATAAAGTCAAAGCAGTTGATCCAACAGCAGCGGGGGATTCCTTTAATGGTGCCCTGGCCTATTCCCTTTCGTGTAATCAAGATTTAGAAGAGAGCATCAGATTTGCAAATGCAGTTGCAGCATTAGCTACCACTGCTATGGGAGCGCAAAACTCCATGCCAACGATTGATCAAGTTAATAAATTTCTATCACAGCAAATATAAAGGAGAGGTTAATATGGATAATACATTAATGAATAGGTTTATTGACCATGCGGTACTAAAACCTGAGATGACAAGAGATGAAGTAATAAAGGCAATAAAGCTTGGTATTGATTACCAGGTAAAAACTGTTTGTGTTCGTCCCTGTGATATTGATTTGGCTGTAGATATGTGTAAAGGCACAGATACAGAGGTGTCTTGTGTATTGGGCTTTCCCCATGGGGTAGGACTCAGCGAAATAAAGGGTGAGGAAGCAAAGCTTTATATAAAGAAAGGCGTTAATGAAATTGATATGGTGGTAAATTACAGTTATATTAGGTCTGCCCAGTGGGATTTGGTGGAAGACGATATTAAAGCAGTATCAGATATAACTAAGAGCGCGGGTATTACCCTAAAGGTAATTCTAGAGACAGGAATGCTAACCTTAGAGGAGATAAAGAATGCTACTGAGATTGCAATAAAAGCGAAGGCTGATTTTGTTAAGTCCTCTACTGGGTTCAATGGCGGGGGAGCAACAGTAGAAGCCATTGAAGTAATGTTAAAGGCATCAGCTGGAAGGATAAAAGTAAAAGCCTCTGGTGGTATAAGAGACTCACAAAGAGCAAAATTATTTCTTAATCTGGGTTGTGAGAGATTAGGAGCAAATTATTCCTCAACACCTATAATTTGCAATGGCGGTGAGGTAAAGGACGATAGTAGTAAATATTAGAGATATGTATAAATACATATGATAAATGAAAGGGCGGTATTTAATAATGGGAGTATTTGATTTTCCACTAGAACAGTTAAAAGAATATAGGGGCTCAAGTCCTAAACCTTCTGATTTTGATGAATATTGGGAAAGAGCATTAGCGCAAATGAGAGCTATAGATCCTAAAATAGAGTTAATACCTTCAGATTTTCAAGTTGAAAATGTAGAGTGCTTCGATTTGTATTTTACAGGAGTGAAGCAAGCAAGAATTCATGCTAAGTACTTGAGACCTAAAGCATCTAAGGGCAAAAATGGAGCAGTACTGAAGTTTCATGGCTACTCAGTAAACGCAGGAGATTGGCAGGATAAATTATCTTATGTATCTGCAGGGTTTTCAGTATTTGCCTTGGATTGTAGGGGCCAAGGAGGATCTTCAGAAGATAGAGGATCTGTAAAAGGTAATACTTTAAACGGACATATTATTAGAGGCTTAGACGATCATGAAGATAATTTATTATTTCGAGATATCTTCTTAGACACAGCTCAACTTGCAAGTATTGCAATGTCTATGCCTGAAGTAGATGAGAACAAGGTTTATGCCATGGGTGGTTCTCAAGGGGGAGGCTTAACTATAGCCTGTGCTGCTTTAGAGCCTAGAATAAGTAGACTAGCTCCAGTTTATCCATTTTTATCGGATTATAAGAGAGTTTGGGATATGGACCTAGCAAAGGATGCTTATCAAGAATTGCAAGCATACTTCAGATTCTTTGATCCTATGCACAAGAGAGAAGCTGAAGTTTTCAACAAACTAGGATATATAGATATACAGAATCTCGCTAGCAGAATAAAGGGAAAAGTACTCTTTGCAACTGGGCTAATGGATACAATTTGTCCACCATCAACTCAATATGCAGTGTACAATAAAATTACTTCCCAGAAAGAGCATATTATTTTTCCTGACTATGGGCATGAGTGGTTGCCTAGTTTTGACGATATGACCTTCCAATTTTTCTTGGATTAACAACCAATTTTCATGGTGATATTAAGTTAAATAAAAAACATGGAAACAAGTTAGGGGAGATTGTATGTTTATGAATTGGAAACATCCTGCAGTAAGAGTTACTGGCAGATGGGATAGAAGAAATGAAGACGCTGTAATTACAACAAATTCTGGTAGTTATATTGAAATCGCTTATTATGGAGAAATGGTGGTCTTGTTTTTTAATTTAGAAAACAATAAGCATCCTTATCCGCATTTATGGATTCAAGTTGACGGCGGTGCTAGTATAGAGGCTTCAGTAGAACCCTTTATTCGAATTCATTCTAAGGAGAATGCTGGAAAGATGCATTTAGTAACTATCATTTTTAAATCCTCTGTTGAAGTGCAAAACCGATGGTTAGCTCCCCTAGAAGCCAAAGTTGCCTTTAAAGGGATTCGGGTTGATGCACCAGGCATCCTAGCAGAGGACCAAAGGATAATGGTAGAATTCGTAGGAGATTCCATTACGGAAGGTGTATTGGTGGATACAGATACAGGTGAAGAAGGCCAGGAAACAAGAGTTTACCAAGATGATGTCTGTGCTGCTTTTCCTTGGCTCACTGCGGAAAAGCTAAATGTTAGGCCAAGGATCATGGGTTACGGGGCAGTGGGGATAACCAGAGAAGGATTGGGTGGAGTTCCACAGGTTACGAAGTCATATCCCTTTGTCTATGATGGTTGTCCCTTACAGGAGCAGGAACCAAAATATATAGTGATAAATCATGGAACTAATGATAGCTTTAATTTAGTTTCAGAGGAGAAATACAAGGAAGGATATCTGGAACTTTTAAATCTAGTAAGAAAGATTAACCCCAATAGTCAAATCATATGTTTGAGCATATTTATAGGGGAATATACTAAAGCATTAAAGGAAACCATAGAAGAGTTTAACAGAACCTATAGGGATAAGGTAATTTTTATCGATACTATCGGTTGGATTCCCAGAGAACCGGTCCACCCCATGAGGGATGGTACTGCAATCATCTCAGATAAATTGTCAGAGCTTTTAAGGCCAATAATCGGAAGTGAATAAATAATAAAAGCACCGTATTCTTCAAAATACGGTGCTTTTATAGTGGTGCGCCCAGCAGGGGCGCAATCTAACATTTCATTAAAACCATTTATCTTTTTTAATTAGCAAGGTTACGGCTACAAGAATTGTTGGAATAAATATCATTCCAAAAACTACCCAAAAAGCCATTATATAATTGTGCATTGGAATTCCTTGTACATTCATAGAAAAAAGTCCACTAACAAGCGTCATAGGTAATATAGCTACTTGAACAATGGTAAAAGTACGCATGAGGCCATTCATTGTATGGTTTGTTAGGGAGGCAAAAGTGCTATCAGCGGATTCTATAACTTCCTTGTAGTTTTCAAGCATGTCCCATATTTTTTCTATCTTGTCTGTAATATCATCAAAGTATATATCCATATCTGTAGGCAGATATTTTATTATAACTTTTTCAAGGATTAAGGTAACTGGTCTTAAGGGCTTAACTATGGTTCTATAATTGATTATCTGCATCTTAGTTCTTGAGATAGTTTCAAGCATGGACTTAGAACGATTAGTAAACACTTGTCTATTTATTTCACTAACTATATTTCCAATTTTATCTAGCATAGGGAAGCAATAATCAAACAAGGTCTTAATTATCTCATAGAGCAAAAAGGCTGAACCCTTCTCCATATATTCCCGACGTAGGGCTTCGTTTGTTTGGCAGCTTTCCCCTAACTCCAGTAAAGGCTTAAGTTCTCCCTCGTGGAGTGTAACTAAGTAATTAGGGCCTATAAAAATATCTATTTCTTCAGATTCGATCCTGGAAAATTCTTTCTTATATCGTGGAAGGTGAAGTACAATAAAACTATAATCTTCATAGGAATCAACCTTGGACCTTTGATGCTCAGTCATACAATCTTCTAGTAGAAGATCATGAAAGTCATACATATCCTTAAGCATCTGAATTTCCTTACTAGTAGGCCTAATAATATCAATCCATTTAAGTCCTTCAAATTCAATTATCTTTACTTGCGTAGTTAAACTTTTAACAACAGTGGCCTGCTTTTTATCATTTTTAAAGGGTAAAATAGACATAATGATAACCCTCCCTTTTTAAATATTAAATTGTGTTAGTAATATCATAAAGTATAATAATAATTATGACAATTTACAAGCTACAAAAAGTTAATTTTAGTGTATAGGAATATAGTTGGTTGTTAAAGAGCTAATTAGCATAAAAATAAAATATTGAAGATATAATTAAATAGGTGAAATACTAATGTGAAGTGAGGAATAATTATGTTTTGTCCAAAGTGTGGAACAAATGTAAACAACGACACAGGGTTGTGCAGCATATGCGGAACAGATGTTACTTCAAAAGCTATACCACAGGAACAAGCTCAAACGCAGCTGCAGAAAGAACAAGTTAACTTTCGAAATAAATATTTGCCACCTACAAAACCACAGTATATACCACAGCCGGTATATCAACCCAAAACAGCAGCTCTTTCAAATGCTACACCAATGTCAGTAGTAGAGTATATATTAACACTCATTGTATCTTTAATTCCAGTAATAGGGTTTATTATGTTACTTGTTTGGGCTTTTGGAAGCTCAATTAATCAAAACAAGAAAAACTTTGCTCGAGCTGTTTTGCTTATACTTATTATCGGAGTAGCTATAGGAATATTTTTCTCCATCCCATCCACAATGATACTATCCTCCCAGAAAAAGTAGCAGACTTTAGCCCTACAAAAAAATAGGTTAATTTACTAAGACACCTTCGAATGCATAAATGAATTTGGAGGTGTCTTTATTTTAGGCTTGGAAGATAGACAGGGCTACTTTAATTGGCAAAATAGTAATGTTATAGTAGTAAGAATATGGTACAATTTCTACATAAGGTGGTGTGTTTTATGAACAAGGTTGTAATAATTACATTAAGCTTAATACTATTTATTTCATTATTGTCATTAAAGGCACAAACAGTTATTGGAATTCAAAAGCTTCCTCAAAATTATACTGAAGAAGATGCTATAAAAAATGGAGATGTAGTTATTGACAATAGCCAGAAAGTATATAATTTGAATAAGTTGACTAGATTTATTAGCAATATCAAAAATGAAGAAAAAGATAAAATACGTATAACCGCCCTAAGTATTGAAGGTGATCCAATAATATATTATTTAAACTATAGTGGTAAAAATATTGTTCTCACAGTGGATAATACAAGGGATAAATTTGGGGTAGGAGATATTATAGAATATAAGGTAAAAGAAGTTAAAAAGGAAGTTAAGCAAGGGATAGTTATCTATTATGTTGTTTTCAAAGATAAAAAATTTGGTAATCATATATTAATTTATCAGGATAAAAATGAAAATCAAGCATTGGGTAACGCTATATATTAAAATACAAAGGAGATTAAGCATGATTTGAGGTTGTTACTTGACTTTATCTTACATAAAGATAAAATAGAATTAACATTAAAACTTTAAAGTTGTATACTCATGATTATAAAACTCGTGAGTTGCAAACTTATAAGTTGTAAAGGAGAATAAAAATGTTTGTAGCAAGAAACAATGAGCTAAATAAATTAGAAAAGTTATATAAACGACTTGAATTCCAATGTGTGATTATTTATGGAAGAAGAAGAGTGGGGAAAACTGCACTTATCAGGGAGTTTTGCAAAAATAAAAAAACTATATTCTTTATTGCTCGAGAAGCAAATGATAAATTAAATCTGGAGAATTTTAGCATGCAAACAATGAGCACATTATCTAATACGGATAGTTTGGAAATTAGTTTTAAATCCTGGGATGATGCTTTTAATTTTATAGGGAAGAAGGCTAAAGATGAAAAAATCATATTAGTAATAGATGAATACCCTTATTTAGCCTCTGCGAATAGGTCAATATCATCAATACTTCAAGCTCATATTGATATAGAACTTAAAGATTCCAAGCTATTTATAATTCTTTGCGGTTCTTCTATGAGCTTTATGGAAGAACAAGTTTTAGGCTACGAAAGCCCTTTGTATGGAAGGCGTACAGCTCAGTTTAAGATAGAGCCTTTAAACTTTTTTGATAGTAAGAAATTTCACGTAAAATATAATATATATGATAGAGCATTGATATATGGAATAACTGGGGGTATACCACAATATCTTTTAAAGCTAAATAATGAAACATCTATCAAAGAGAATATTATAGAAAATATATTAGATGAAAATTCCTATTTATTTGAAGAGCCATCTAATATTTTAAAACAAGAATTAAGAGAGCCAGCTATTTATAATACACTAATAGAGGCTATAGCAAAGGGAGCTACGAGAGTTAATGAGATTGCTACAAAGACCGGAATTGAGAGTAACAAGTGCTCTAAATACTTGGGTTCTCTTATATCTCTTGGAATAGTGAAAAGAGAAAAGCCAGTATGTGAAAAACAAGAGAAAAGAAGCATATATGTTTTAGAGGATCAGCTTTTTAGATTCTGGTATAGATTTATTCCAAACAACTTGACAAGTATAGTATCTGGTCTTTCAGACTATGTATATGATAATAACATAAAGCCTCAAATCCCTCGTTTTATGGGAAGTGTTTTTGAAAAAATATGCATTCAGTATATGATAAAGATGAACGTAAGTATGAAGTTGCCTTTTGTATTCAGCAATATAGGACGATGGTGGGGAAATAATCCAATTTTAAAAAGACAGGAAGAAGTAGATATAATTGCTTATAACGAAGATAAGGCTATAATATGTGAATGTAAATGGAATAATGAACCGGTAGGTAGTGATGTTATAGATGATTTAATAGCTAAGGGCAACATTTTTAAGTATAGGGAGAAGCATTTTTATGTTTTCTCTAAGATTGGATTTAAAACTTCTGCTTTTGAGAGAATCAGCGATAATATCAAATTAATCTCTTTTATTGATATGGACCTAGATTGAACAACAAAATTGAAAAATATATTTGAATGTAATAATTTTGCTCATTGGGAAGAACGCATAGAAGGGGAAATTTAAGTGTACTTAGATAATATTCTAATGGTAGGCAATGGAATTAACAGAATCGATAATAATAATTCTTGGGAGGATATATTAAAGGATTTAATTAAGTTCATAGATAAATCTGATACCTTATTATTGAAGGATAAGCCTTTTTCCTTACTTTATGAAGAAATAGTTGTAAGGGGGAAATTATATAGAGGGAAAAGAGAAGAAGAAGTTAAAAAGTATATTGCAAATCTAACATCAATGCTTATACCTAATAATGTACATAAAAAAATCATGAAATTAGGGTTTGAACATATTCTAACTACTAACTATGATTACACATTAGAGAGTGCATTGTCTCAGGAACTTGTTAATACTAGTGATATTAGTGAGATCAGATATAGCTTGTATAGGAAAAATAAAGCTGGGAGCTCTTACGTTTGGCATGTACATGGAGAGGAAAAAACAATTAATTCTATTTTATTAGGCTATGAACACTATGCTGCATATATTCAAAAGATGAGAAACTATGTTAAAGGAAATGAAAAAAATACCACAGTAGATAATACAATGACGGTGAATACACTCAAGGTAGCTTCCTGGATCGACTTATTTTTTACAAAGAATATATACATAATGGGCCTTAGTCTTGATTATATTGAAATTGATTTATGGTGGCTTTTAACATATCGAGCTAGAGAAAAACATTTGGGGAGGTATCCTTTAAATGCTGACAATGAAATTATATATATTTGTACCAAGAGTGAATATATAGCAAAACCATCAAAGATGCAAGTGCTAGAAAGTATGGGAATTACTATAAAGATCTTTGATTTGAAGGGAAATGATTGGGGCAAATTTTATTTGGAAGCTTTAGATTATATAGAAGGTAGTCAACTTGTGAGACAAGCTATATAGAAAACAACCCAAGATAAAAGTCATCTTGGGTTGTTTTCATTAGTTATGGACCAGTGCCAGCTCCTGTAATCTGATAGTCTTCTTTTCCTTTTGCCACCGTTATAAATAGCTCTTTGGAGTTTATCCAGCCATTACTACCTTTTTCACCATTACCTGCTAAAACAAAATTATCACTGGCGGGCAAAATAGAGTAGGTTACAAGGAACATAAACTTATCTTCATTTCCGTTTTGTATCTTTATCTCATCTATTTTATAGTCCTTTAATCTTGCGAAATCTGTTACTTTATCCTCTGAGAGTGCTTTTAGATAAGTATCAAATATTTTGGTGGATAATTCACTTAGGTCTTTGTAGTTATCAAGCTTTAAAGTCGTCTGAGAGATATCAGGAGTAAATTCATCTTTAGCAGTATCAACACTTACATAAGGGGTAGTATCTCCAGGCATAACCATAAAGATAGAAGCAGTTTTCATTTCTCCATTTGAATTAGAGGGCGTATTTATAATTTCGTCCTTATAATACATAGTGGAGTTACCTCCAACGGGCAGGCGTACTGCATTTATAGCTCCATACTTAATTAAAACATCCTGTAAACTTGTAATATCAATTCCAGGACTATTCACTCGTCTACCATCTATGACTAACATTAAAATTGAACCATCAGACTTCTGAGCTATAGCAGTTCTAGAGTCTATACCTCGTCTAGTCAAATGGGCTATTAGTATTTCTACCTCAAGCCCCTATCGCTTTAGGGTAGGGGTTATTGACTGTTAGCTCCTTTCCTAAATTTTATTTGAAATTCCGAATTGGTATTATTATAATATATAAACTGAATTAAAAGGTGAATTTAAATAAATTTGTTATTAATATGTAACCATTTGTATATTATGGGGGTTTATAATATGTATATAAAGTGAATTTATGAAGGAATTTTTCTAGGGTAGGAGGCGTTTTAATGAATAGAAAAGTAACTTTGCTCATATTATTATTAATTATCATTTCCCTTATAGGGTGCATTTCAAACAAAGAAACGGTCACGATTAAAGCTAAAATTAAAACTGATGCTACAGTTAGCTCTGATGCAAATATCAAGGACAATTCGCCTCAAATTGATATTGTCTCACCAGTCATTGAAACAACTATAAATAAAACCCCTGGATATATTTTTCAAAGTAGTAACAAGAAAATTATTAGCAGCGATGAACTTAAAACCTGCGATAAGTTCACATTGTTACTAGCTAAAAACGAGCTCTTTGCACGTAAGGGCTATAAATTTAAAGATAGTGATCTTTTGGAATATTTCAGCAATAAGAGCTGGTATAATCCTGTGGATAATGTGAAGGGAAATCTTGAGGAATTAGGTGGAGTAGAAAAACAAAATTTTAATTCGATAGATAAAAGCTATAATAGCTTCAAATATTCTATTCTTAATGATTGGACCACACATGAAAAAAAGGAATATACCGAAAGCGTTGAAAAAGATATAAATAATGATGGGGTTACGGAGAAAATATCATGTACCTTTGTTAGTAGTACAGATAATTCTTCAGATGATTATACTATTACAGTAAATTTTAAGGGTACAGACTATAAAATTCAGGGTATTGAGGAAAATGTAAATACAGAGTTATTTTTTGCTGATTTTAATGCAGCGGATAATAGTACAGAGTTTTATATAACTTCTCAGGGTCCTAGTGATGATCCAGGAGCCACAATATTTAGTTTTACTGGTGATAGTATAAAAAAAGATATGACCTTAGCTGGTAGTATTATTTCCTACGACGGAAAAGGCAGGATATATACTGATTTTAGTAAAACCAGCGATATAAATAAAATTGTGCTTAGCTATTATGAAATTGGAAAAGGACTAGTTTATCCAGATAAAATATATACTATTGGAAAGTATTTGCAATACCCTTTAAACTATAAACTTCTTAAAACTGAGCAGGGTATGTCCTATATCTATGACGCAGATGGGAAAGATTATAATGCCCTAAGTGCACTTTATAATAGTTCTGATATAGTAAAGGTTACAAACGTAAATGAAAAACTTAAAATAGTTGATGTGGATTGTAATTTAATGAAAGATATTGTTAGAAATATACCTATAAAGGTTGAAGGGGAGGATGGGAAAACTGGGTGGCTAATGTGGCTTAATGGAGGAGATTAAATTCATGAAGACACTTTTTTCAAGGGGTATGTCAAGAAAAATTATTTGTATGACATGTTAAATAAATGGTGCCAACTTTACGAATGGTTGCCTCAATCTTTAAAGTAAATATGAAACACACAAACAATAGTACATATTGTTAACAAATACGCAAACAATAATATAATACGTTGACAAACATATAAACGATATTGTAATATGTTTATATTAGACAAAAGGAGGTAAAATATAAATGGATTTGGCACAAGAACTTAAAAATTATTTAGATAATATGGGTAGACTTAAATTATTTCCGTCAAAAAAGAGATATAAAATACTTTCATTAATGTATCTAGCCACTAAATTTGAAAAAGGGGTTACCTATACTGAAAAGCAAATTAATGAAATATTAGATAATTCACATACCTTCAATGACAGATGTCTTTTGAGAAGGGAATTATTCAATAATAAATTTCTTGGAAGATTAAAGGATTGTTCTAAATACTGGATGGAAGAAAAGCAGCCTGAGTTTGAGGAGTTTAAATTGAACTGATATAATAGTGAAACTCATATTTCTACATATCTATTAGTTTGTTAGTCTGTCTAGCCAATGCTTACATATAGCTTTCAATAGAAAAGTATTGGCTAGAATCTCCATATTTTAAAAAATTCCCTTTTTCATTACATAATTTATAAACGTTTGTTCATTATGCTGTTTATTCTGAGCTTGCAAAACCTCATACCCCTTATGTAAAAAGAAGAGTTTTGCTGTAATACTTGCTTCGGTATAAACTTCACTATAGCCTAGTTGTTTTGCACACTTTTCTAATGTGCTTAATATTCTTGAAGCCACTCCTATTCCCTGATAATCTTTATGTGTATACAATCTATCAATATACCTTTTACCATTTAGGTCACCAAAACCAATAATCTTTTCATCAAGTTCTGCAACATAGACTATATTGGCTTCTAATGAATTCAACCAGACTTTTTTATCTGGATTTATTAATCCCCAAGCATTCAATTGATCCATTGAGTAATCTTTTGAATTTATAGTGTGAATAGTGTTGTAAAACAAATCTAGTACTTGTTGCAAATCAGACTTTGTAAATCTTCTAATAAACAATTGTTTTCATCTCCTATAGATCCTCAAGGGATATTATCTCTTAATATTTTAATTATACATGATTATAAGAAAGTTATCATAACATGCCTATTTAGTAATTAGGGAATATTTAATATTTACCTCAAAAGCAAATAAACACTATTTAGTTATATAATATTATTATTACAAATAAATATTGCAATTCAAGATATAGATCTATAAATAATATGCAAGGAGGATTACCTTGAAATATTTAAAGGTAATATTATCTACTTTATTATGTGTAACCTTATTTAGTGGGTGTGACAAAATCAAACTAAAGCAATTTAATAATCCTGCCCTTCCTCAAGTAACCTTAAATTTTTGCTGGATAGGAGCGGAAAGTCCTTCTACAAAGGCAGTCTTAAAGGAGGTATCAGAAAAGTCCAAACTAAATATTCAGCTCAGTTTTACATGGTTATATAATTACACTATAGAAAATAGCCTTGATGCTGCCTCTCCACCTATTGATGCTTTTATTATAGGAGGGAAGGACAATACTTCTGATATATCCTATTCAACACTTGCTAAAAAGGGTGAACTTTTAGATCTTACAGATTTATTTCCGACTAATGCTCCAGATATCTATAAGAATCTTACTAAGGCGGATATAGATGCCCTAAAGGTTGATGGATAATATAAATAATCTAGATGATCTAGAAAAATATTTGGCTAGTGTTGCAGAAACAGATAATAATATCACTGCTTTAAAGGCTGTACCCCTTAACACTGGATTTTATGCCAGGTTATATGGATATGTTTGTTTGGATGATTATACAAATTTAGTTTATAAATATGATGATCCTAAGATGAAGCTTATTCCTTGGGAGGATACTGATGCCTTTAAGGATTTAATGGAAAGGTTAACCCGTTGGATTAGTAGAGGCTACCTTGCATTTGCAAAGGATGGAGACTATGGAAGTGATGTAGCTGCTTATTTCGGTGCTAATGAATATATAGAGAAAGATACTGTATTGGCTTCTTCCACTAATGCAAAAGGAGTAGATGCTCATACATATCTTCTTGGTAAAGATTTGCCATTGCTGAGGACAAATTCCATTTCTTCTATTTACAATAATGCTGGGATTGCTATAAGTGTCCAATCAAAGAATGCGGTGAGAACGTTGAAATTTCTTAATTGGGTACAAGAAAGCAAGGGAAATTATAATCTATTAAACTATGGTAGAGAAGGAAAGGATTATACCTTAGATAATGGGCTTATAACCCTACCTTCCTTCTCTAATACCAATACTCCCTATTCAGATTGGAATTCTACCCCTTTTAAAAATTTCAATTATGAGTTAAATGATTTTTATCCTGCTGACACTCAAAAAGATTATGGACTTAAAATACAATCTTTGTTGTCAAAGGCTGTATATGCTCCCCATAATGGCTTCTTTCCATATTATGGAGACATCGATGCTATGGCAAGAGCAAGGAGCAATTTGTTTGATCAGAATATTTATTATGCCCTTTATAATGGTACTTTCAATTACTCAGATATTGCTAGAATACGAGAGGACTTAAAGCATGTAGGCACTGACAATATAGTTTCCGTTATTCAGTACCAGCTTAATACCTTTATGAAGGGTAACAAATAATAGATGACTAGTTATAGCTAGTTATCTATTTGCATTATCAAGTATATTTCTTAATCAAGTTCACTCCATAGCTCTTTAAAAGCTTGATTGTCCATCTTGAAGAAGATATGAGAGAAATCGTAATAAATATATCCATCTTTAAAAAGCCTTAATTGTACTTGGCAACCATCATTTAGAGTTATGTAGATAAATTTTTGATTTGTTTCCACCTTTTCCTCAAACAAATAGGACAGACTTTCCTGGGAGTAGGGAGTTGTATTTTTTAGTTGGGCAACAAAGCTGGTTAATACATTAAGATCAGTTAGCTCTTTATATTGTTGCTTGTTAGAATTCCAGCTTTCGGAGCTTTCATATTTAACTGTTTTTATATTGTTTCCTATTTTTAGCTTGTTAAATATATCAGCGCCAGTTTTTACACTAATTCCATTAAAGCACTCATAAACTTGTGCATCAATAATTCCATCAAATTTACCATAGGTCATTATTCTAAAGTTTTTGTCATAACCCTTAACCATATAAACATCCAGTATACCTATACTTGATGCAAACTCAACTGCATAGTCCTTTTGCTGACTCCACTCATCTATATTTCCCTTTGTAGTACCCAGCTTCTCCCCAAGTAAATTCTTTGCGCCTTCAGGCGATATCTTTGTACCAGTTTGAGTATATACTCTACTTTGATACACAATAAGCCCTATCATGTCCATTGCAGCATTTGTATTCTTAGGTAATACTATTTTGGGAATATATAAACCATCGGATGAACTTATACTATTAGTGGAATCCTTAGGAGAAACGCTAGTTGATGAGGAAGAAAAAGAGAGAGAGGTAGATTTTTTTCCTAGTAAATTATGTCCTAATATTCCAAGACAAAAAACAATAGTAATACTAGCTGCTATTGAAATGATGGGCTTAAAAGCAAGGGGATAATGTCTTTTTTGCAATATTTTCTTAGATAATCTATGCTCCATTTCTTTATCTGGTGCCAGTTTGCCAATAACACGCTGGATATCATTCTTATTCATAAGGATTCGCCTCCCAACTGGATTTTTAGGATATCTCGGCCACGTTTTAAACGCATCTTTACAGCAGATTCTCTGATTTTAAGTATCTCTGATATTTTCGTAACTGAATAATCCTCAAAATAGTATAATTGTATGACAGCTTTATACTTAGAAGATAACTTCAAGATTTCTTCCATAATATTAATATCTATAGGATTGTCGTAGTAACTTTTAATATCCTCCATTTTTATAACTCGTTTGTGCCATACACTTCTAAGTATATCTTTACATAAGTTTATAGCTACTCTAATGAGCCATGCTTTTTCATGCTCAGTATTAGTAAATTTAGGAGGATTATATATAAGCTTAATAAACGTTTCTTGCAGGACTTCTTCCACATCTTCTTTATTGCCAAGATAAACCATGCAAATTCTAAAGAGCATATCACCATATAAACTGTATTTTTCAGAAAGGTTATCCCTGACAAGCTGAGATGAATTTTGCACAATATAAACCTCCTTTCCCCCTTAACACGAATGAAAACTTGAAATAGTCACATCTTTTTTAAAATACAGTTTTTATATCTTTTAAAATGGTTTTGTCAATAGGAGAATTAATATCCTTAGGAAGATTATCCACATCAAACCATTTAAGTTCAGTTGCTACAGCTTCATCCTGTTTTAATTCACCTTCATACTCATCACAAAGAAAAATTACATTAACACAATATACTTCATCACCATTAGGATATTTTACATGCATGTCGTCTCCTGAAAAAACCTTATAAAAGGTTAATTTTGTTGGAGTTATACCTATTTCTTGTTTCAATTCCCGTTTAACGGCCTCTTCCACTGTTTCTCCTAACTCCAAGGAATCACCATGTATAGCCCAAGTGCCATTATCTGATCTTCTTTGAAGCAGTATCTTTCCCCACTCCTACAAGCAGCAAAGGACCGTTTTTAATGTGTTTTCTTATGCTTTTTATATATTCATGCATTCTTCTATCCCCTCTATAAAGAACCCTTTAATAAATAACTAAGTTCTGTATATAAATATTAACAAGAGATAGTTGCAGTGTCAATTATTGTAATTATTGTTTATCCGATAAAATTATCTGTTTGTAACCTTATCTTGAATGAATAACTGGATATCTTTAAAAGTTGGGTCTAAGGGTATTGATTTGAATGTAATTTTATCATAAATGAAACTATCACCTTTTTTTATAAGTGAAAATCGTTCCCCATCACCAAATCCATATTGGGCTACATCTGAATAAAAGAATTTTGTACCATTTATTTCTTCATAGGTAGTCTCAGTATAATTATTCAGTAGAAAAAATGCATAGTCCCCCTTGTGTAATTGAGAAATAATGCTGGTATCCTCAACCATCATGCTACTGCTAGCTAACAAACATGGAGCAAGTACGGTTATTTTATCACCTTTAATCAGGGTTCCCTTATATACATCATTTACATTAATAGTTATTAATGTATTGTATTCTTTTTGACCATTGAAATTTATCTCTATATCTTTGAATTCGACTGCTTTTCCATAAATAATTTCTTCATTCTGATCTATTATTTCCTACTGCGTTAATAAACTTGCAAGACTTGTAGCTGATGAATATTGCGGTGGGGCTTTAACATATTTTACAGTTATGTTACCAGTAGGATTTTTCAATATAATTCTTGTAGAAGAAAAGTAATTTATATAAACAAAGGGTATGCCTAATAATATAATTACACATGCAACTATACTTATTACTGACTTTTTCATATTCGATCTGTTCATGTTTTACACACCTTTCAATTCTATTTTTAAAGGTTTATTGCCTTCAATTAGTAAAACGAATTAGTATTTGGAAAGGTCACAAATAAATAATTTATTTAATGATTTTAAAGAAGCCCCTAGAAGTGGTAGAATCATAGTTACATGTATTATATTATTGCTATACTCACTGCAAGATAAAGGGGACATAAAATGGAAAGATATCGTTTTAAGCCAGTCTTAATATTCACTCCAATAATTACGTTAAGTGTATTACTATATTTAGCGGTGGAGACTAATATCGTTATAAAACTTTATTTAATATTCCCAATAATAGTAAATATATATTTTTTCAGTATTAATACTACTACGTATTGTAGTATTGATGAAGAAAAATTTAAATTTCAAAGATTATTTAAATCAAAGACAATATATTGGAAAGAAATACGGGGGATTGTATTCAATGAGATAATTAAACCAAACAAGGAAAACTTGTATTTATTGGATGAGGAGGATTTAACAATACATACAGTTAGTAATATGGATGGAACGGATGAAGTAAGGACTACATATAGATATAATCTTAATCAAGCTATATCAGTTTCATATATGTTTAGAGACTATGAAGAAATATATAAAATAATTTATGAAAAGTTTAAAGATAATGAAGGAATTTTTATTGATAGCAGATTAATTGATTTTTGTAGAGACTTGAACTAGGGGGCCAGTCATGGAATATATATTAGAGGCAGAGGATATTTGCAAGTCCGTAGGTATAGAAAAGGAAAAGCTTGAGATTCTAAAGAAAGTTAATCTCAAGGTTAAAGAAGCGGAATACGTTGCTATAATGGGGCCTAGTGGTAGCGGTAAAAGTACACTTCTAGGTATATTGTCCTGTATTGACCATCAAACTTCAGGAAAGGTTAGAATCAATGGAGTAAGTGTTAGCGGATTGAATAAGGATAAATTAACTGAGTTTAGAAATAAAAACATAGGTATTGTCTTTCAAACCTTCAACTTGATTTCTGTCCTAAATGCAGAGGAGAATATTGAAGTACCTCTGTATTTTTCAAAAAAACAAATTGAGGTAAAAAACAAAGTTGATGAGTTAATAAATATAGTAGGACTAAATAATAAAAGAAAATCTCTTCCAAAGCAGTTATCAGGAGGAGAGCAGCAAAGAGTTGCCATAGCCAGGGCTTTAACTTGCGAACCAAAAATCTTATTTGCGGATGAACCAACTGGTGCTTTAGACAGTGTAAACAGTGAAATAGTTTTAGATATATTTGATGAATTTAGAAAAAGATATAACATGGCTATTATCATTATTACCCATGATTTGAAGGTTGCAGAAAGGGCAGATAGAATTGTATACATTAAAGATGGCGAACTTGCTCAAGGTAAGTCAGCTGTATGATAGATGCAAAAAAACTATTCAAAATCTATAATTTAAAGACTTGGAAGCAAAATAAATTTCAGATATTCTTAAGCATATTAGCCATATCTATAGCTGTTGCTATATTGATTTCAATTAGACTTATTCCTTCATTAACTAATATATATAAAAACATTAATGCTAGAGGCCTTAATGATGGTGACATCAACATAGTAATGACAAAGCCTAATATAACGGATGAACAAATTAACTCATTAAATAAATTAAAAAGTGAAGGCAAAATTATCTATGCGACTACATATGAAATGGAAAACAACCTTACGAGTGGAGATATAATCAATGAAGTAGAATTAAAGTTTATTGATAAGGAGTACTATTCTATTAATAAAAACCTTGATAATTATATAGAAAAATTAGGTAACCATAATGTACTTATTAACAGGGTTACTGCTGATAAGTTTAACTTAAAGAAGGGGGATCATATTTCTCTTACTATTAAGGGCTTTTATGATACTGATACAAAGTTTAAGGTTGAAGATATTATCGAGAAATCAAATGCAATCGAAGAGAATATTTTAGGCGTAATAATTTTGGACAAGTCAATTTGAAGCCAAAGGAAGGCATACAAATAACTAGTTTAGCTACTAATATTAGTGTGGTTATAAATAAAGGATATAAATTAGAAGATATAAAAAGTGAACTTGAAAAAAGCTTTAATAGAGGGGAAAGGTTGAATACCTATCAGCAATTTATTGAAAGCTTAAAAAAAGAAACAGAAACAGAAAGTAAAGCCCTAGAATTTATTCAGATATTGGTAATAATAATAACTGGAGTAGGAATTTCAGTTACTACCTTGTTACTTACATTAAAAAGGAAAAGGGATTACGTTCTATTTAGCATTTATGGTATGGAAGATGCCCTACTTGGAGATTTGATTTTATATGAAACCTTTGTAATTTGCATAATCGGAATTATTATCGGGAGCTGTTTAAGTTTCATAATTACTGGATTCCTAGAAAAAACCATTATAAGTGAAATAGGTATAAATACGGTGCTAATACAGTCAATTTTACCAGTTGGTATAACTATAACTCATACTTCGCATACTGTAAAGCATCATAAGACGTTGATATATCTAAGTTTGCGAGCATAAATAAGTAGAAAAATCCTCTTAAAAATGATATAATGTAAGTAACAAACAAACACAAAAATATCACATTTAGGAGGATTT